>DASYOJ010000229.1:0-1531 GCA_036007925.1 Candidatus Nanopelagicales bacterium | reverse complement strand
ATCGAACTCGAATCCATATACGAACACCAACCGGAGATACCGGCACTGATCGTGGCGGGGGAGCGGGCTGCACCACCGGAGGACTGCGGTGGGATTCGCACGGCGGCCGAACTTAGCGAAGTACTCGACGACCTGGATGCCTTCGATCCGGAAGGAGCCACCACAGCACTCATGAGTCCGCTGGCCGGGTTCATCGACTGGGGGATCAGGCCTGAGGTCCTGGCGTTCGCCTCGATGTTCCGTTGGAGTCCCGACGGAGATGAAATGGTTCTGGCGCTCCTCAACCAACCGCGCAGCACACCCGAGCAACGAATCGCGCACCTCGCCCCGATCACGAAATACCTCGAGCACATCGGTGACGGTGTTCCGCTCACGGCGGCGGGCTATCTCAAGCCGAAGGACCTCGATGCCATCGCAGCCTTCGTTCCCGCGGTGCAGGGCTGGATTCACTCGCGCACCCGCGAGATCGACTGCACTGTCGCCTTGCATTTCCGCCTAGCACTCCAGAAGTTCGGCTTACTACGCAAAGTCAAGGGCACGCTGTCGTGCACCAAGGCCGGAAGCAGGGCACCCAGGGACCCCGAGTTCTTGTGGCACCACCTAGCTTCACGCCTGTTGGTGGAAGACGACGACGAATTCACGAATCAAGCCCGCATCGCCTATCTCCTCGCCATGGCCATGGGCGATGCCGAGCCGGAGGAATCGGCAGCGCGCTGGCTAACCCAACTCGGCTGGAACCTTGGTCGAAACCGCGGGCCGGTTGAGGGCTGGGTGGTACGCCGCAGGAACGACAGTGCGCATGACGTGCTCACGAATCTATCCACTGGGCACGTTTCGTGGCGTGACCACGAACCCACACCGGTTGCCAGCGATCTTGCTCGGACGGCGCTCTTCCTAGATGTCGCCTAATTCGCAGGCGAAACCTTCACTGCCGTCCCGTACGCCATCACTTCGGCAACATTCTCAGCAACGTCACACGAGTCGAACCGCACACCCAGCACGGCGTTGGCGCCGAGTTCCTTCGCGTGCTCGATCAGGCGCTCGACGGACTGCTTGCGCGCCTCGTTCACCACGTCTGTGTACTGCGGAACCTCACCGGCTTGAAGAGACTTGAAGCCACCGGTGAACCCCTTGGCAAAGCCCACGCTTCGCACCAGGACTCCCCAGCACAGCCCCATCTGTTGATCGATCTGGTAGCCAGGCAGATCGAAGGTCGTGGACATCATCACTTCATCGCTCATGGCTGGAGCATGTCACCCGAGCGCCCGAAGAGCCGTCACTTCTCACCCTTGCTGCATCCGTAGGAGGGCGCGAACGTTGACTCCAAGTAAGACTAGAATCTAGTCTGAATTGCATGAGCGCTCTCGCTGACGACGGAACCATCGGGGTCTACGACCTCAAAACCCATCTATCCGCGGTGCTGGAGGAAGTGATTGCTGGCCGGCAGGTGACGATCACCCGCCACGGCCACCCCATCGCTCAGTTAAGTCCGGCAGCGAGTCCAACCCGCGAGCAGCGGCGGCAAGCCATC
>DASYOJ010000228.1:0-8876 GCA_036007925.1 Candidatus Nanopelagicales bacterium | reverse complement strand
TGGAGTTTCGAGCCATGGCAGGCCCAACTCGTGGATTTCACTCGCCGGTTGCTTGCCCTGCGCCGCGACAATCCTGCGTTTCGTCAACGCCACTTCTTCACCGAAGGAGGCTCGGAGGATAAACAGGACGTCCTCTGGTGGCATCCAAACGGGCACGCCCTGCAACATTCGGATTGGAATGACCCTGAGCAACGCTGCTTGGGCATGGTCGTAGCGAATGGTGACGGCTTGGGCGGGAAGCACCTCTTCTTGCTAGCACTCAACGCGAACGACCACGCAGTGGACTTTCGCTTACCGGAGAACTTCGCCGAAGCCTCGGTGGACGTCTACACCACCGAACACCCTCCGGCTATGGCCCACGGGGTCATTGAACTGCCAGCGCGTTCCAGCATCGTCTTATCCCGCCAATCCTGAGCAGGGGACACAGCAAGACCCGCCAACGCAAGCATCCGGCGGTGAATAGGCTTCGGCTATGGAGTTTCGCCACCTAGGTCGTAGCGGTTTGAAAATCAGTGCCCTGACATACGGCAATTGGATCACCCACGGCTCTCAAGTAGACGATGCCACGGCGCACGCGACTATTCATGCTGCCCTGGATGCCGGCATCACCACGTTCGATACCGCCGACGTTTACGCCGGGACGCGGGCCGAGGAAGTTATGGGTTCGGCGCTGCGTGGCGTACGGCGGGAGGGTTTGGAGATCTTCACCAAGGTTTACTGGCCCACCGGACCGGGCGTCAACGATCGCGGGTTGTCGCGCAAGCACATCATGGAATCGTGCAACAACTCCCTGCGCAGGCTCCAAACCGACTACGTCGACCTGTATCAAGCTCATCGCTTCGACTATGAAACTCCGCTCGAGGAAACCCTTCGTGCCTTCGATGATCTCGTCCGACAAGGCAAGGTGTTATACGTCGGAGTCTCGGAGTGGAAGGCCGAGCAGATTCGTGAAGCCATGGCCATCGCCCAGGACATGGGTTTCGATCGCATCATCAGCAATCAACCGCAGTACTCGATGCTCTATCGGGTCATTGAGTCTGATGTCGTACCGACCTGCGAGGAAATGGGCGTCAGTCAGATCGTGTGGTCGCCCATGGCCCAGGGAGTCCTGACCGGCAAGTATCTGCCCGGTGCGCAGGTACCGGCAGGCTCTCGAGCCTCCGGTGGCGAGGGTGCGCAAATGATCGAACGCTGGATGCGCGAAGACGTCCTCCAGGCAGTGCAACGGCTCGTGCCCATCGCACAGGACATGGGGTTGACCATGTCCCAGTTGGCCATCGCCTGGGTCCTGACCAACACGAACGTCGCCGCAGCCATCATCGGCGCTTCCCGACCGGAACAAATCGACGAGAACGTCAAGGCTGCCGGCGTTACCTTGCCCGATGATGTGATGAGCGCCATCGACTACGCCCTCGGTGATCTCGTGGTCACCGATCCGGCCTTGACCGAATCCCCCAACCCACGCCCCTAGGAGGAAGCCATGGCTTGGACCTGGACATACGAGAAGTCCGACGGCACACCGGTGTCCGCCGACGCCGCCACCAACGAGCAATTCGCCCAACAGGCCGACGCCGAATCGTGGATCGGGGAAGCATTCCGCGCACTGCTTGATCAGGGCGTGGACCAGGTCACCTTGCTCGAGGACGGCAGCGCCAAGTACACGATGAGCCTGCACCCACCGGAGTAATCGCCCTTTCAACTACCGCGATCTCGCGCGAGTCCTTTGACAGCCACTCAGATCCGTGGTCGTATTCGCTCCACAACTGAATGCACGCGCTCGACGTCCAGGGGAAGCCGGTGCGAATCCGGCGCTGTCCCGCAACCGTGAGTTCACCGAGATTCTTATCTCGTCGTGGGCAAGTCGGAGCACCTGGCGAGCGCGAGCGGCTCCATCCGTCGAGGTAACGGGACGAGTCCACGGGTCATCCCCTGACGCGTCCCTCATGCCATTGGTATGAGGGATTTTCGTTGGGCGGCCACGAGACGTCGCTCCGGACCGCTCACCAGAAGGGGAAAGACCCATGATCACCCGAACGATTCGAACGGCAAGCGCAGCGCTTGCCGCCGCGGCTTTATCAGCAACGCTCCTCACCACCCCAGCCCACGCTGCCGATACCGGCCTGTACGGGCAAACCGACCCCACTTCCGATGCCGTCTATCGGCAATCTCTGGCGATCTTGGGTCTGAGTGCTGTTGGCGTGGACCCGGCACCTTCGGCGGTGCAGTGGCTCGTGGATCAACAGTGTGCCGATGGCACTTTCCAGTCCTACCGCGCCAACACCACGACCCCCTGCGCACCCAGCAATCCCGAAGCCTTCAGCGGACCCGACACCAACTCCACCGCACTCGCGGCGATGGCATTACAAGCGGCCGGCCGAACATCCGCTGCTACCGACGCCGCCCAAGCACTCATCGACGGCGCCGTGCGATCGGGGCGAACTGCTGCGTGGCCTTACAACTTCGGTGGTGACCCCGATGCCAGCAGCACTGGCCTGGTGGTGTCGGCTTTGCAGGCCGTGGGCGCGAACACCACCGCAACCGCCGAGGGCAAGCGTTGGCTGCGCCAGCGCATCATCAACTGCTCACGCAAGTACGGCGGCGCGATGCGCAATGACACGTCCTCACCAGCCGCGAGCAACTTTGCTACGGCGCAAGGACTGCTTGGCTTGACGGCGACGCTGCCGGTCACCGCCGAATCCGATCCGGCCGCAAACCCCGCATGCTCAGGATCATCGGTGCAGCGAGTCTCGAGTTACTTGGCCCGTACCCTGACGCGCGATGGCGTCTTGATCTACTCCGGATTCGGCGGTAACGACTACGGCTCGACCGCGGCCGCCGTGGTTGCACTCGGTGAAGCTGGGCTCGGCCGGCGCGGCATTAATCGCGCAGTCACCACCTTGCAACAGCAGGCCGATTCATGGATCTCCACCGATGCAGGCGACAGCGTTGGCGCTGCCGGATGGCTTCTCATGGTGGCTGAGTCCGCCGGGGAGAACCCCCGCTCCTTCGGTGGCGTGAACTTGGTGCGGACCATCACCGGCAGCATCCGTTGATGGTTCGGGCGATGACGCTCATCGCACTCGCGTGTGCGGGTGCGATGAGCGTCGTCGCCCCAAGCGCCTCCGCAGATTCCGCCTACCGCTACTGGTCGTACTGGACGAGCGAGGCACAAAGCCAGCAGTGGTCCTACGCAACCGAGGGCAGCGGCACACGAGTTCCAGCCGACGGAGATGTCGAAGGGTGGCGATTCGGGTTGGCAGGTGAGGCATCGCGTATCCAACCGAGCATCACCGCGAACTTCGATGAGATCTGCAGTGGTCAGCAAGGAACCGAAGCCACCAAACGAGTCGCGGTGGTCATCGATCCAGGCGACACCAGCGCCGCTCCCCCCGGTGAACAGCCCGGTGCCTTGCGCACCGAATGCGTCCTCGCCCCGACCGGAGCGACCGGCTACCAAGTACTCCTGGAAATCGCGCAAGTACGCAACGACGCCGGCTTCGTATGTGGAATCGATGGCTACCCCGAAAGTGAATGCGCCCCACTCGTGCAAACCAGCGAGACAACCTCACCACAGACGTCCCCGCAGCCGCTCAGCGAGACAGCGAGCGAACCCACCAACGACATAGCCAGCGCTGCAGCGCCATCGGGCGAGTCAACCGATATCGGGACTCCGCTCATCACCGCCGGTGCTATCTCTGTATTGGCACTCACCGGCTTCGCGTTGTGGAGACGAGGCAAACGCCGCTCATGACGACTCTCACGCACACCACCACCCGAACTACGCCGCCCACATCGGTACGCGAGCGGCGCTGGTTACATCCGATGGCCTGGTGGGCATGGGCCGTCGGCTTAGCGATTGCAGCAAGTTCCACCACCAATCCCCTTTTGCTCTTGGGCCTGGTCGCTGCCGCAGCCATCGTGGTTGATCGCCGACGTCCCGATGCGCCGTGGTCTCGCTCCTTTGCTTTTTTTGTACGGATCGCGGTGTTTATCGTTGTTATCCGCGTACTGGCCCAAGTTTTGTTCGGTGCACCCACCGGCGCCATAGTCGTGCTCGACCTTCCTGGGGTGAATCTGCCTTCGTGGTTCGCTGGTGTTCGACTCGGTGGGACGATCATGCTCGAACCAATGCTGCAAGCGTTCTACGACGGCTTGCGGCTCGCGGCGATCATCGTGGCCGTCGGTGCGGCCGGTTCCCTAGCTTCACCTGCACGAGTCCTCAAGTCTGTTCCTGCGGCCGTCTACGAAGTCGGAGTCAGCGTGGTAGTTGCTTCCACCTTCCTTCCGCAACTAGTGGCCGATATTTCCCGGGTACGCGGTAATCGCCGCCTGCGCGGTCGCCCCGACAGCGGTGTGCGAGCTGTGGGTGGGACGATGCTGCCAGTCCTGCACAGCGCATTGGACCGCTCGATAACTCTGGCGGCTGCCATGGATTCCAAAGGTTACGGACGCAATGCGCATCGCTCCGTGCAGCAACGATGGTTTACAGGTGCAGCGCTACTGACCGGCATCGTGCTCATCGTCATCGGCGTGTTCTTCCTGCTTGGGACCGCCACTCCGCAATGGGGAATGTGGGGGCTGGCTGCGGTGGCCATCGGTTTGGTGTGCGCCGCTGCGAGTTTGTTCCTGGCCGGACGTCGCAATACCCGCACCCGCTACCGACCAAACACCTGGCACCGAGCCGACATCCTTACTGCACTCACTGGCGCGGGGGTTGCGGCCCTTTTCACGATTGCAGCACGTATCGACCCGTCCGGCATGGCCACCGCAACCGGACCCCCGGTATGGCCGAGCCTGCCGATTCTTGCTGCGCTTGGTCTGGTGCTCGCAGTATCGCCGGCCTGGATCGCTCCACCTCCACCAGAGGTGTCGACATGATCAATTTCGACAACGTCAGCATCCGCTACGCAACCGAGCAGCCGACCGTCATCACGAATATGGACACGCACATCGCCGAAGGCGAGTTTGTTCTCGTTGTCGGTGGAACGGGCACCGGTAAGAGCACATTGCTGGGCAGCATCAATGGTTTGGTCCCGCACTTCACCGGCGGCATCGTGCACGGCCAGGTGCGCATCGATGGTCGCAGTACCCACGAGCACCGCCCGCGCGACCTCGCCGATCTCGTAGGCGTCGTTCCTCAAGACCCGCTCGCCGGGTTCGTCACCGACACCGTCGAAGAAGAACTCGCCTACACCATGGAATGTTTGGGCGTCCCGGCAAATGTCATGCGTCGTCGCGTCGAGGAGACGTTGGATCTGCTTGGCTTGGAAGAGTTGCGCGGGCGAGCCTTACGCACCCTCAGCGGGGGGCAGCGCCAACGAGCCGCGATCGGGGCGGTCCTTACCGCGCACCCTCGGGTACTCGTCCTCGACGAACCGACCTCCGCGCTTGACCCCGGGGCGGCAGAGGAAGTCCTCGCGGCTTTGCACCGTTTGGTTCACGACCTCGGCATCACCGTGGTCATGGCCGAACACCGCCTCGAACGCGTCGTGCAGTACGCCGATCGGGTCATCGCGCTGGCCGGCCCCGGTGTCCCAGCTGCCATCGGTGAACCCGCGGACGTCATGGCAACTGCATCGATTGCACCTCCGGTTGTACACCTGGGTCGAGTGGCCGGCTGGAATCCACCACCCATCACCGTTCGCGACGCTCGACGCCAGGCCAGCCCTTTGCGCCAACTACTGCTCGCGCACGTACCTCCGGTGCGCGCGGTTCCCGATCACAGCGATCCCCCGATCGCGCGCGTACGCCAACTCGGGGTCCGCTTCGGCACCGTCACCGCGTTGCGCTCGGTCGACGTTGAGGTGTCCGCCGGCGACATCGTCGCCGTCATGGGGCGTAACGGTGCTGGTAAGTCCACCCTGCTGGGCACCCTGGTCGGCAGCCAGGCGCCAACCACGGGCTCCGTCGATGTGGGGGGTCTGGATCCACGGAGCCTGACCGGATCGGACCTGCTGTCTCGCGTAGGCCTTGTTCCCCAGGAGCCGGCGGATTTGCTCGAAGCCGCAACTTTGGCCGCCGAATGCGCGGCTTCGGACAAGGACGCCGGCTGTGAACCCGGCACCACCCGCGCCATCGTGGCGCTCCTTGCCCCCGAGGTGACCGACCTCACCCACCCGCGTGACCTCAGCGAAGGCCAGCGCTTGCTGGTGGCCCTGGCGATCGTCCTCGCAGCCCGGCCACTGCTGCTGTGCCTCGATGAGCCCACCCGCGGCTTGGATTACCCGACCAAAGAACGGTTGGCCACGATCTTGGCCGACCTCGCCGGCGCCGGCCACGCCATCGTGCTGGCCACCCACGATGTCGAGTTGGCCGCTGAGGTAGCGACCCGCGTCGTGATCATCGCCGACGGAGAGGTGGTCGCCGACGGCCCGACGTTCGATGTGGTGACCTCCTCGCCAATGTTCGCCCCGCAGGTAGCCAAGATCATGAGTCCAGGTCCGTGGCTGACCGTGGGGCAAGTACGTCAGGCGCTGAGCAACGTCCAGGGGTCGGCATGACCACGACCGGGCGAGCTGTGCCCATCGGCGCCCGCTCAGCGTTGTCGATCGCATTCGCCACGATGGTCGGGATCGCCGCATTCGGCTGGCCGTTCCTGGCCGCACCGCAGTCCACGATCGTCGCCCACGCCAGCGATGCACCCTTGGCCTTTGCCGTCTTGATCCCCGCGGTGCTGGTCGTCGTGTTGGCCCAGTTCGCTGATGGTGCGATGGATGCTAAGTCGATCGCCATGTTGGGAGTTTTATCGGCGGTCATCGCCGCCTTGCGCCCGCTGGGTGGTGGAGTTGCCGGGATCGAACCGATTTGGGCGGTGATCATCCTCGGCGCCTTCGCCTTCGGGCCCGGGTTCGGTTTCGTTCTTGGCGCAGTCTCTCTTTTCGCCTCGGCATTGGTGACAGCAGGAGTCGGCCCGTGGCTGCCCTTCCAGATGCTGGCGGCAGCCTGGATCGGCCTTGCTGCCGGGGCGCTGGCGTATCTGCCGTTCATGCGGCGCTGGAAACATGTCCACCCCTGGCGCGAGGTGATCGCGTTGGCGATTTTCGCCACCGGTGCGGCACTGGCCTACGGCCTGTTGATGAACCTGTGGTTCTGGCCGTTCACCGTGGACTTAGCTCCGGGCATCTCCTTCACTGCCAGCGCCACGGTTGCCGAGAATATGCTCGCCTGGCTGCGCTTCACCGTCGTTACGTCGTTGGGTTTCGATGTGCCACGTGCGCTGTTGTCGGCCGGTTTGATCCTGGTTGCTGGACGACCCATCTTGGTCGCCTTACGCCGAGCAAGCCGTCGGGCTGCTTTCCAAGCACCGGTCGTGTTCGAAAGCGCTGCGCGCTGATATCGCCGCACGCGCGAGTATCCCGGCGCGCCTTCACTCCGACACGATCGCGCGGGTAACCGCTGGCAACAGCGCCACCGTGATGCCGACGATCGCGATCACGATCAGTGCAACCCCCACGAGTTGTTGAAGTGAGGAACTTCCCTGAGCGAACGGGAAACCAACTACGAGAGCGAGAAGTTGCGCAACGATGAAAGGGGCCCGCGCGGCGTATCTGGCCCGCCACCAACCCACCGCGATGGCGATACCGGCTCCACCCAGCACGCCGAAGATCACGATCTGCAACACCAGTCCGGGTAGGTTCGAGACTTCCTGCGGGCCGGTCAAACCCACCCGCAGACCTTCGACGATGTCGTAGATCGCGTACCCGATCAATGCAAGCCCCTGCGCGCCGGCGATCGCGGCAAGGAGCACCAGATACGGGTGGACCGGTCGGGCCATAACGGCGAGCCTAGAGGCGCCCACGCAGCACTTAGGCTCCCACCATGCGCGCGCTGCTGATCGTCAACCCCCGCGCTACCACCACATCCACGCGGACCGCAGATGTGATCGTGCAGGCCTTGTCGCATGAATTGGACTTAGAGGTCACGTTCACAACCCACCGGGGACACGGCCGAGATCTTGGTCATTGGGCGCTTGATAACCGACTCGATGCGGTGATCGCCCTCGGCGGCGATGGCGTCGTGAACGAGGTCCTGAACGGCATCTTGCGCGATGGTCCCGGCCCGGGGGTTCCAGCACTCGGTGTCATCCCCGGAGGCAGCGCCAATGTCTTCTCCCGAGCACTCCAGGTGCCCACCGATCCGGTCGAAGCAACTGGTGTGGTGTTGCGTTCGGTTCGCGAGGGTCGCTATCGGCTCATCGGCCTTGGGCATATCGCCACCCACGACGACGAACGATGGTTCACGGTTAACGCTGGGTTGGGCCTTGATGCGCAGATCATCGAGGCGATGGAAAGCAAGCGGCGACGGGGCCTGCGGGCTACTCCGGTGCGCTACCTCACGACCACCGTGCGCGAGTACTTCGCCCGCTCCGGCTCGCCTACGATGAGTCTGCAACGTCCAGGCGTGCCTGATACTCGCGGCGCCGTGCTCACCATCGTGCAGAACACCTCGCCGTGGACGTACTTCGGGTCGGTACCGATCGATCCGTGCCCGCACGCCTCGTTCGCGACCGGATTGGATGTCTTCGCCCTTCGACGACTCGGGCCGGTGACCACCGCGCGGGCGGCCCGCCGGATGCTGGCCCGTTCCGCGGCGGCGGCAGACACCGGCTCGGGCATCATCCTCTGGCACGACCAGTCCTCCTTCACGGTGGTGGTGGATGCTCCGGTTGACAACGAATCACCCGGGGTGCCGCTCCAGGTGGCGCTTCAGGTGGATGGCGAGTCCCTCGGATACACCGACCGGGCCCGCTTCACAGCCCACGCTGAGGCGTTGCGGGTCATGGGAACCCTGTAAATATTTCGGACATTTGGTGCACTTGTGACGAACATGACAGGGGCTGGACGCGAAACGTCCGGAATTGGGGTTGTGCCGGGACC
>DASYOJ010000227.1:0-3103 GCA_036007925.1 Candidatus Nanopelagicales bacterium | reverse complement strand
AGGCAGGCGCCGGTGGCGACGTCGTCGGGAACTTGCCACACACCCAGGCCGATCTGCGGAATCGTGTGATCGTCGTTCAACCGGACGGACGGAATGGAAGCACTCGACACTGTTCTCTCCTGCGTTGGTAGGTGACACAATCCTGTCATGGACATCGCTGCGCATTACCTACCCGACCCGAATCGTTACGACGGACGCATGCCGTATCGCCGATGCGGACGCAGCGGAATCGACCTCCCGGTCATCTCCTTGGGCTTTTGGCATAACTTCGGTGATGACAAACCCATCATGGGCCAGCGGGAGATCATGCACACCGCGTTCGATCTAGGGATCACGCACTTTGATCTCGCGAACAACTATGGTCCGCCCTTTGGGTCGGCGGAAATCAATGTTGGCCGGATCCTGCGGGAGGACTTCGCGCGCTACCGCGACGAACTGATCATCTCATCCAAAGCGGGTTGGGATATGTGGCCCGGCCCCTACGGCGATCTGGGCTCCCGCAAGTACATGCTGGCCAGTCTCGATCAGAGTTTGCAGCGCCTGGGCTTGGACTACGTCGACATCTTCTACCACCACCGCCCCGATCCGAATACTCCGCTCGAGGAGTCGATGGGTGCCTTGGCCACGGCCGTGCAGCAGGGTAAGGCTCTGTATGTCGGCATCTCCTCGTACGGTCCGGCCCGCACGCTGCGTGCGGTCGAGATCCTGCAGGAGATGGGGGTGCCGCTGCTCATCCACCAGCCGTCGTATTCGATGTTGAACCGCTGGATCGAACAAGATCGGCTCCTGGACACCCTCGAGCAGGTGGGAGCTGGCGCCATCACCTTCAGCCCGCTCGCCCAGGGAATGCTCACCGACCGTTACGTCGACGGCATCCCCGAAGGTTCGCGTGCCACGGAGGGTAAGTCGTTGGACCCGACCTGGGTTAACCCGGAGAACGCGGGACGGTTACGTGGGCTAGCTGAGATCGCCCGCACGCGCGGGCAGTCGCTGGCTCAGATGGCTGTGGCGTGGACACTGCGTGATGAACGAGTCACCACCACATTGGTGGGGGCTAGTTCAGCTGAGCAGTTGCGCGAGACGGTGGGTGCCGTGGACAACCTGGCGTTCAGCGCCCACGAGTTAGAGCAGATCGATGCCTTTGCTGGTGAGGGCGGTATCGACTTGTGGCGCCAACAATCGCGTTACGAGTGATACGCGAGGCTGTGCACATCGAAGACAGCCGATAGTTCGGCCATCCGCTCAGGATCGAGGCGATACCACGCCCAGGTCCCGCGGCTCGTTCGGGTGATGAGCCCGGCGTCGGTGAGTTTCTTCAGGTGATAACTGATCGTCGGTTGGCTCAAGCCGATGATTTCTTGCAGGTCGCACACGCAGGACTCCTCCTCGTGGCCGATGATGCTGAGTAGCTGCAGCCGCGCAGGGTCGGCGGCGGCCTTCACCAACGCAGCGAGTCGGGTGGCGTCCTCACGCGCGAGGGGTTTGCGTAGCCCGGTGGGGCAGCAGGTCGGTCCCAGACCCATGGTCACTCCTTGACGGTGCATATATCGATATGTTTCAATATAGACGAACTTCGATGAAAGGACAACCATGGCCCGCGTACAACTCGCCCTCAATGTTTCCGATATCGACGCTGCAGTGGACTTCTACTCGACGCTGTTCGGCACCGCCGCCCACAAGCGTCGCCCTGGGTATGCAAACTTCGAGATTGCCGACCCACCGATGAAATTGGTGCTGTTCGAGGTAGCCGACCGTGGCGTCGGTGTCACCGGCGCGATGAACCACATCGGTGTGGAGGTGGCCGATCCCGCCGACGTTGGTGTCCGCGACGCCGAGCTGGCAGCGCAGGTGCCGCAGATCCGCCGTGAGCCGGGTGTGGAGTGCTGCCATGCGGTCCAAGAGAAGTTCTGGGTGTCTGACCCTGATGGAGTGGAGTGGGAGGTCTACGCGATCACCAACGACACTCCGGACGGGCTGGATTTGCTGAGCGAGAAGGGTTGCTGCGCCTAGCTACCTGATGGGGCACTACCTGATGTGGCCGGCTGTGGCTCCTCATAGGGCGCAGGCGGCCACGGGTGGTCCGGGTCGCGCCCCGTAACGAACTTGGCCACCCCGTAGAGCGCGGCGGCGACGGGTACAGCGATGAGTGCTCCGACGATTCCCAGGGAAATGCTTCCGGCGGCGATCACGAAGATGATGGCAAGCGGATGCAAGTTCACGGCCTTGCCCATCACGAGTGGCTGCAGGATGTGCCCGTCGACCTCGCCGACAACAACCGTCAAAGCGATGACAAGCAGAGCGATGATCGGCCCGCGTTCGGCGAGCGCGACGATTGCGGCGAAGAAGGTGGCGATCGGTGCGCCAATGACGGGAATGAAGGCGCCCAAGAACACCACCGCCGCCAGGGCTGGGGCCAAGGGCACCTGCAGGATCGTCAAGCCGAGGAACACCAGCGTGGCATCGGCCAGTGCAATCACCACGATGCCTTTGGTGTAACCGGAAATGGAGTGCCACACGATGCGTCCGGAGGTATCCACGGTCGCCTTGGTGGAATTCGGCAACCAACTGACCACCCAGCCCCAGATCTTGTCGGGAGACAGGAGGAAGAAGATCACGCCGAAGATGAAGACCGAACCGCCGATCACCACGGATCCCAAATTCCCCAGTTCTCCGGCCGCAGCGCTCAGTGCACCCTCGGCTGCGGTCTTGCCCCAGCCCTCGGCTTGGGTGATCAGGTTGTTCACGCTTTGATCGGTCATCCCGAGTGGACCGTCTCGGAGCCAGGAGCGGATCTCGGACAAGCCCGATTGCATGCTTGAGACCAAGTTCGAACTCTCCGCGATCGTGGAACGAATAACCACGAACAAAATCGTGACGATGGCGGTGATGATGATGATCAAAGACAGCACCATGGCGAGCACTTTGGGCAGGAACCTGTTCAGCAGGTGCATCAAGGGAGTAGCAAGCGCCGTAACCAGTAGGGCCAGGAAGAAGGCGAGGACCACCGGAAAAATGATGTTCAGTACGTAGCCGATGACCACCAGCCCGGCTAGGAGAACCAGAATCCGCCACGTGATGCCCGCGGCCCGGATCAGGGTCGGGA
>DASYOJ010000226.1:0-3101 GCA_036007925.1 Candidatus Nanopelagicales bacterium | reverse complement strand
TCGCGGTTGAGTCTGCGCAACAACCCAGTTGTCACCACCACAACGGAGCGATTCGGTGAACGTCCGGTTGCGAAGGCATTGGGTGCATCGCTATCCGCGATTCCCACGCGAGGCTTGGGCATATCGGCCATGGCACACAGTCGATCGACCACCGCATGCAATTGCGGCGCCTGTTCGGGAGTGACTTCCACAGCCCGCATCGCCTTCATCGACAAGGTGTCTGAGAACCACCATTGGCCAAAAAGCAATGCCCCACTCAAACCCAACACCAAGATGGCACTGAAACCGAAGGCGTACAAAACTGCCGCCAAGATCACATACATGAGTCCGAGGCCAAATAACGTCCCGAACATGCGGGCGGTGAGCCCGCGATCGGTTCCGTAGCGAGTACGCGCCATCGAACCGGGCTCCCTTCCCTAGAACGCACGACCGGCCCTGCAGCCATGCACCTTTCTTAGCAATCTACCCGGCCACTCATGACCAAGCGACTTCGGCAATCGCGTTGGCGCACGCGTGCGGGTCGGTGAGCATCCAACAGTGATCACCGCGTCGCATGATCGGTTCAAGCCCGACACGGGCAGCAAAGTCAGCAGCACGGCCTGGAGGGAATGTTCGATCGTCTTCTAACAACCAGTAACTGCGTTCGACCCCCACGGCTGCCGGATCGACAGGATTGGGATCAAGGTAAGGGGCTAAGGGTTGCGGCGTCAGTTTTCGGTAAGCAGCCATCGCTTGCTCGTGGCCCAACGAAGGGAAGAAACGCTCCCATGCCGCCTCGAAATTCGGTACGAAGGAGCGATCGACGGCAGCATCAGCCATCTCGAAGTAGGACGCGCGGCGATCTTCGGGGATGAAATCGATCCCGCGTTCGCCTACCGGTGTGATTAACGCAGCGATGAACATGACATGGCGCACGCGGTCGGGCCGAGCGGCGGCAACCGCCGGGAGCGTCAATCCAGCAATGGAGTGACCAACGAGAACTACGTCGTCGTTGATTGCATCAACCTCAGCGATCACCGCCTGGATGTAGGAATCCAAAGTGACGGACGTGCGTGGAGTTAGATCACTACCTGCGCCCGGCAGATCAGGGGCGCTGGAAAAAATGCCTGCACCGTTGAGGTAGCGCTGGACCACACTCCAGCACCACCCGCCGTGCCCACCTCCGTGAATCAGTAATACATGCGGCACGGAATCGGCGAACTTGTTACTTTTCGATCTCCGGTGCTGGTGAACTCGAACCGAGTTCGTTCTTCATCTGCTCCAGAGTGGATTCGACCTCAGCTGTGCTAGCCATCTGCTCGAGTTCAGCGCTGATGGAGTCCTTGCCCATGCCCATGGGGTCTTCTAATGCCCCCGAAGCCATCAACTCGTCGATGGCACCGGCACGGGCTTGCATCTCGTAGGTTTTGTCTTCGGCTCGCTGCACTGCAAGACCCACGTCCCCGAGTTCATTCGAGATTCCAGCGAAGGCCTCGTTGATCTTTGTGGTGGCCTCGGCCGCGGAATAGCTGGCCTTGATGGTCTCCTTGCGGGTGCGAAACGACTCGACCTTCGTTTGCAACTGCTGCGCGGCAGCAGTGAGTTTGTCCTCTTGCTCTTGCAGTTGGGCGAGTTGGGTCTGCAGATCTACGATTTGCTGATGTAAGCCGCTGCGCCGGGTGAGGGCCTCGCGGGCCAAGTCCTCACGGCCCTGAGACAAGGCGGCCCGGGCTTGCTCCTCGAGGGTGCCCTCTTTTTGGGCAAGCCCCTGCAGCTGCAACTCGATGCGCTTGCGGCTGGTGGCAACGTCGGCTACCCCACGGCGCACCTTCTGGAGCAATTCCAACTGCTTTTCGTAGGAATAGTCCAAGGTCTCGCGCGGGTCTTCGGCTCGATCGAGTGCCTTACTCGCCTTGGACTTGAAGATCATCGTGAAGCGCTGCCACAGGCCCATGGCCGATTCCTTTCGACGAACGCGAGGCTGTCCGGTCTCCCCCAGCCTAGGCGGCTCGGTCCTGGCTGTCCCGAGGACCCGTCGCCGGCTCAGCGTTAGGCTTGGTCCATCATGGCCATCATCCCTAGTTTTCGCCGCTCCGCCGACTCGCCGTCCCCGGCTGACGTGGCGGCCGACCCAGGTCCCGAAGACGAGTCCCGGGCCCCGAAAGGCCGCGCCACACCTTCTCGGAAAGAAGCCGAGGCAGCCCGCAAACAGGGGCTGAAAGCCTCTTCGCGTGGGCGCGGAGCCAAAGGCGGGAAAGAGGGCAAGAAGGCGGCCCGTGAAGCCGATCGGGAATCCCGAGCGCGACAGCGAGCCGGCATGATGATGGGCGACGAGCGCTACATGCCCGCCCGCGACCGGGGAGCAAACAGGCGCTTCGTGCGCGATTTCGTCGACGCCCGCATAACAGTCGCGGAGTACTTCATCTTCATTGCCATCGCTGTCCTCCTTCTCGGGTTCGTCCAGAACCCGGCGATGCAATCCTTCGTCTCGCTGGCGTTCTTCGCCGTTACCGCACTCATCGTCATCGACACCGTCATCTTGCTCATCCAACTGAACCTACGCGCGAAGAAGCAATTCCCAGAGAAGTCTGATCGACGCGGGATGAAGCTCTACGCCATCATGCGGGCCTTGCAGTTGCGCAGATTGCGACTGCCACCGCCGATGGTCACTCGCGGGGGTCAACCCATCAAGCGGGGACCAGACGGCAAACCGATCAAGGCGTAAGGCACTTCGTGTCTAAGCCAGCCATGGAAGTCTCTTTTCTTGGCGCCGCCGGCACCGTAACCGGCTCCCGCTTCCTCGTCAGCACGGATAACGGAACTGTTCTCGTCGATTGCGGCATGTTTCAAGGTCCGCGTTCCATTCGCCGCCGAAATTGGGAACCGTTTCCCGTTCAGCCGGCGACGATCACAGCAGTTGTCATCACCCATGCACACTTGGACCACTGCGGGTATTTACCTGCTCTCGTCAAACAAGGATTCACCGGACCGATCTACTGCTCGAGCAATAGTGCCCGGCTGGTTCCGATCATCCTGCGCGATAGCGCCAAACTGCAAGAAGAGGACACGGCCTACGCCCGCCATTCGGGTTATAGCCGGCACGCTGACCCGCGCCCGCTGTA
>DASYOJ010000225.1:0-5410 GCA_036007925.1 Candidatus Nanopelagicales bacterium | reverse complement strand
GCCGGCCGCACCGCAGCTGCTCTCGCCGCACGAGCAGTAGCCGGCGTGGGCGCGCAACCAGGACCGAGCGAAGGGCGTCATGGCCAAGAACAAGGGCACTGATCGGATCATCGATATCGATGTCTCTGAGGAGATGCGCGGGTCCTTCCTGGAATACGCCTATTCGGTGATCTACTCGCGTGCACTGCCCGATGCCCGGGATGGTTTGAAACCGGTACAGCGACGCATCTTGTTCCAAATGGCACAGATGGGCCTTCGCCCCGATCGGGGTCATGTGAAAAGTGCGCGCGTTGTCGGCGAGGTCATGGGACGACTGCACCCACATGGCGATTCGGCAATTTATGACGCCTTGGTTCGTATGGCACAGCCGTTCACCCTTCGGGTGCCCCTTGTCGATGGTCATGGCAACTTCGGCTCACCCGACGATGGCCCCGCCGCGATGCGCTACACGGAGGCCAGGCTCGCCGAACCAGCTCTCGACCTTACGGCTGGGTTGGATGAGGATGTCGTCGATTTCGTGTCCAACTACGACGGCCGCGAACGCGAACCGATCGTGCTTCCGGCGGCCTTCCCGAACTTGCTCGTCAACGGCGCAGCGGGCATCGCGGTCGGCATGGCCACCACGCTGGTCCCCCACAACCTAGCTGAGGTGTGCGCTGCTGCGCGGCACCTCATCGACCACCCTGACGCCTCTCTCGAGGAGCTCATGGCGTTTGTTCCCGGACCTGACTTTCCCTCCGGTGGTGAGATCGTCGGTCTGGATGGAGTGCGCGAGGCCTATCGAACTGGCCGCGGGTCGTTCCGACTACGCGCGAGCACCACGGTGGAATCTGTAACGCCGCGGCGCAAGGGAATTGTTGTTACCTCCCTTCCTGCATCTATCGGACCCGAACGGGTTATCGAGCGCATCAAAGACCTCGTTCAAGCCAAGAAAATCCAAGGAATCTCCGATGTGGTGGATCTGACCGATGGAGATTCCGGACTGCGCTTGATCATCGAAATGAAAAGTGGGATCGCACCCGAACCGCTGTTGGAGCAGCTCTACAAACTAACGCCGATGGAAGACTCCATCACCATCAATGCCGTCGCGTTGGTCGACGGCCAACCGCGCACATTGAACCTTCGCGAACTTCTCGAGCAGTTCGTGGAACACCGGTTCGATGTGGTGCGTCGACGCAGCGGATATCGAAAGCTGCGTGCTGAGGAGCGTGCTCACCTTGTTGCCGGGCTACTCGTGGCGATCGTCGATATTGACGAAGTAATCGAACTCATCCGTGCCAGTGACGACACCTCAGCCGCCCGCGAACGGCTGATGAGCGTGTTCGATCTCAGCGAGGTTCAAGCCACCTACATCCTGGACATGCCCCTTCGTCGACTCACCAAGTTCTCCCGCATCGAACTAGAGGCCGAGGCGCAAGATCTGCGCTCACGCATCGCCGATCTAGAAGAGATCCTCGCGGACGACACTCGGCTACGAGCGGTTGTAAGTGATGAACTCGTTGAGTTATCTGCGCGCCTTGCGGGGCCACGGCGCACCACGCTGCTGGAAGGATCCACCCCGGTGGTGTCCCGCGCGCAGGCCGACCTTGAAGTCGCGGATGAACCGTGCGTGGTTCTGCTGTCCAGCACAGGTCTCCTGGCTCGCACAGCCTCGCTCCGGCTCGCCGGTCACGAAGACGGCAGTCGGGTCCCGCACGATGTGATCACGTCCGCTTGTCCCACCACCACGCGCAGCATGGTCGGTGCGATCACCTCGCACGGACGTTTGCTGCCGGTGGATGTCGTCGATCTACCCGCGATCCCACCGGTGTCCGGTACCCCGGCTCTGACCGCCGGATTGCCCGTCGGCGCCTTCACCGATCTGCTCGATGGTGAGAAGGTCCTCGAGCTCACGGCCATGGACGGCGGGTCGACCGCCGCCTTGGGAACTAGCCGTGGGGTGGTCAAGCGGGTGCTGGTACCCCAGCCTTCCGGGCGCAAGGGCCCGGTAACACTGATCCCGCTAGGTGAGGCAGATCGTGTTGTGGGAGCCAGCGCCCTGCCCGAGGCGGCTGCCGAAACGGCAGTAGCAGCCTTCGTGACCAGCGCAGGAAACCTGCTGCACTTTCCCGCCAACAGCGTCCGCGTACAAGGCCCGGGGGCTGCTGGCATGGCCGGTATTTCCGTCGCCGATAACGATGCCGCGGTGTTCTTCACCGCGATTCCGGCCATTGAACACGACACCTGTGTGGTTGCCACGGTCGCCGGCGACTCCCGCGCCCTCCCGGGCACCGAGCTCGGTTCGGTGAAGGTCACCGCATTGACTCAGTATCCGGGGAAAGGTCGTGGGACCAAGGGCGTGCGTTGCCACAAGTTCCGCAGTGGTGAGGACTCACTGACAACAGCCTGGGTGGGACCAGGGCCGGCTCGGGCCGCCAGCGCTTCTGGTGCGCCGATCGTTTTACCCGCCATGGACGACCGTCGCGATGGCACCGGCACCGCCCCCAGCGCGCCGATTGCCACGATCGCCGGCCGCCTCCTGCCATGACACCCGCGCAACCGGGTGCCGCTGCCGACCTGTCACCGCAGGCCTGCTCGGGTTCATCTGTTGCGGCCGGCGAGCCCCTCGCGGGTAGTGCGCCGGTCGCCTCGGCGTGGATCGTGCTGGAAGATCCAGGCCCGTGGGGCCGAGATCCGCTGGTCGATTCCGCGCTCGCTGGCACTGTCGGGGAGCTATGTCGGGAGTTGCAAGAATCGTGTTCGATTCGCACGATTGCCGCTCGGCACGCCTCGAGGCGCCGTTTAGCTCCGGCACAGCCTCGGAACGTGTGGCTCGCGGTCTCCACGCCAGGAGGCGGTCGCATACGCCAGGTGCTGACCTCATCGGTAAACGAGATTCATGAGTGGAACCTTCGCGGCATGGCCAACGGCGAGCTGCCGCCCGTTGGTCGCCTGCTTGAGGGGCGCATGGAGTTCATCTGTACGCACAGCGGGCGCGACGCTTGTTGTGCGGTCCTGGGTCGAGCAGCCGCACTCGCTCGACCGAACGCCTGGGAGTGCAGCCACTTGGGCGGCCATCGATTCGCGGCTACGTCGCTTGTACTCCCCGATGCAGCATGCTTCGGGCGCTTATCCCCCGCTGCAACCGGTGAAGCCGACACCGCTCACCTGCGCGGTGCCTGCCATCTGCCGCCTGATCTGCAGGTGGCAGAGATCGCGGTGCGCACTCACCTGGGAACTGACCCCTTCTCCCCCTTGTGGACCGTCCCCGACACCGCCCGAGGTCCCGGTCACGCCCGGGTGTCTGATGCACGCGGCCAGACCTGGTCGGTACGGTGCCAGCAACGCACACTTGTGCGCCGAGCATCGTGTCTGGCCGATCCCACCCAGACGTCGATCTGGGAAGCCGTGTCCGTCACCTCTGTATAGGAAGGACTCCTTCGTGCCGATCGAATCTCAGGGCGCGCAGATCACCGCGCTGCCACACTTCGAACTGCCCGATCTGTCCGGCGCCCTCATCCAGGTTGATCCCACGCGCCTGGATCGCCCGACCGTGATTGTTTTCGCCTGCAACCACTGTCCCTATGTGCGCTCCATCGAAACGGTATTGGGGCAGATCGCTGCGGCGAACGATGATGTCGCCTGGATAGCGATTTGCAGTAACGACATCCAGGCCTACCCCGACGACGACGTACCAGGCTTGCGCGACCAAGTTCAGCGGGCTGGGTGGACGTTCACCTACCTCGTCGACACCGATCAGGAGGTGGCTCGCGCCTTCTTTGCGGTATGCACCCCGGACTTCTTCGTCTTCGACGCCACCGGAGCATTGACATACCGGGGGGCCATGGACGATGCCCGTCCCCGACAACCGCAGCCCGTGGATGGGGCACATCTGATCGACGCCCTTGAGGCGGCGCGCAACGGACATAGCTTCAGCGGTGGCAAGCCGTCTATGGGTTGCGGTATCAAATGGAAGCAGGACTAACCAAGCACTCCCCACACGGGCTCAGGTCACCTAGCCGCGGGCCAGACGCAGTAACTCCTCATGTTCGTGGACCGTGACCCGCTCCTTGCCGTCAGCACCGCCCCGTTCCTGCTCGGCACCATCGATTGCCCGCCAGCCCGCGATATCCACTACTGCGGTGCCTCGATCCATCAGCATTTGTACGACATCGACACCCGCGTGAGACCCGGCCGTTACTGAGCCGGCAGCAACATCCTCGATGAGCGCGCCCACCGTCTGCACCGCGCACTTCTTATTCGTGCCGATGATCCCCGTGGGACCGCGCTTAATCCAGCCCGCAACGTACAGACCCGGGACCGCGTTTCCCTGGTCGAGAACCCGGCCCTGCTCGTGCGGAATGACCCCGCGCTCGGCGTCGAAAGGAACACCAGGTACTGGCTTACCCCGGTAGCCGACACTGCGAACCACGAGATCGACATCGAGGACCTGTTGCTCTCCGGTGTCTACGAGTGTGCCATCAGCCGCGAATTCGGTGCGCTCGAGGACCAAGCGCTCGACTTGTTGGGAACCGAGGATTTGTAACGGGCGAGAGAAGAAATGCAGGTGGATGTTCGTCGTAACGTCCGTGCGCGCGTCACGATCGGCCCACTCGCGCAGAACCGACACGTTACGTGTTGCGATTTTGCTTTCGGCCAACGTTTGCGCACTGAAGGAATCCGTTTCCAGATCCGCTGGGTACACATGAACGTCAGCATCGGCCAGCTCACCGAGTTCCTTGAGCTCTTTGGTCGTGAAGGACGCTTGGGCAGGTCCGCGGCGCCCAACGAGGTGCACCGAGCGAACCGGCGCTGCCGCAAGGGTGCTCAGCACGTGCTCGGGCATATCTGTATGCGCCAACTCTTCCGGTGACTTGCTCAAAACACGAACGACGTCAACGGCGACGTTGCCCACTCCAATGACGGCTACCGACCTCACCTGCGGCAGAATCTCGCCGAAGTCGGGGCCGACGTACTGCGGATGACCCGTGTACCAGGCAACGAAATCGGTTGCCGCGACGCTGTGGGCTAGATCTTCTCCCTCAATACCCAAGCGCCGATCCGCTGAAGCTCCATACGTCAGCACAACCGCGTCGTACCCCGCACGCAGCTCCTCAATCGAAATGTCTGTGCCAACGTCAACATTGCCAACGAAGCGGACCCCTGCGCGATCCCAGATTTGATCCAAGGTGTTGCGGACGGAACGAATACTCAGATGATCGGGCGCAACTCCGTAGCGCACCAACCCGAAGGGCACCGGCAGCCGATCGAAGACGTCAACAGTAGCTCCGGCATCCAAGAGCGCATCTGCTGCGTACATTCCCGATGGACCCGAACCGACAACGGCTACCTGCAAGCTCACGCCGAAACAGTACTCAGGTAACCGGTATGGACGTCGTAGATGGCCGCTGCGACCTCAAGATCGTCCCGC
>DASYOJ010000224.1:0-3434 GCA_036007925.1 Candidatus Nanopelagicales bacterium | reverse complement strand
ACCTATGTCCCGACTCAGGTGTCACCTATCAACTGTCGCCTATCTCACGAGTCCAGGCACCCTAGCCTCCACTATTGGAATACCCGCGCGTAGTCGCCACACACACCGTTTGCTCTGCTGCGGCACACGAAGGCGTCTGTCTGCTAGCAGATTGACAGCATTTTGTTCTACTATTGTCAGATGGCCACGCTGACTATCCGGAATGTCGACGATGCGGTCCGGGACGCACTTCGCGAGCGAGCTCAAGCCAACGGACGCTCGACTGAAGCGGAAATCCGTGTCTTGCTCGAATCTCTGGCTTCGGGAACGCCGCAACCTTTGGGACATCGATGCCGACCGAAACGTCGCTTCGCAGACCTTGAACCGTGCGTCGTGGACAGCGAGGAATCCGCGCAAGAGGTCCTGGACTACCTCCGCGGCGATCAATGATCGTCTACGCCGAGACTTCGGCTGTTATTCCTCTCATCAAGAAGGAACCGACATCGGAATCCCTGCGCAGCTACTTCGGCGACCTCATCAACGACGGCCACCTGCTGCTCACCGCACGCCTGACCGAGACCGAACTTCGCCGCACCGCGCATAGGTATGGAGTCCCGCAGACCTTCGCAACCGCGGCCTTGGAGGCACTTGCTGTTGAGGAAATGACGCCCGCCCACTTCAAACTAGCCGGAACTATCGGAGACACGTCGTTGCGGAGCCTGGACGCGTTGCATGTTGCGGTCGCGGCATCGACGGGTTGCTCCGCGGTCATCACGCTAGACAAGCGAGTTGAAGAGGCTGCCGACAGTGTTGGAATCCCAGCACTGGATCCGACGAGGCCGGCGAAACGGGGCCATTCACCTTTGATCTGATGGCATGAAAGGATCACGCCATGGCTACCACCGCAATCATCAAGACCAATCTCGGCGACATCAACGTGAACTTGTTCCCCGACCAGGCGCCCAAGACCGTACGCAACTTCACCGGTCTCGCAGAGGGCACCCAGGAGTGGACCGACCCGAAAGTGAACGCCAAGTCCACCGCGCCGCTGTACAACGGCACGATCTTCCACCGCGTGATCCCAGGCTTCATGATTCAAGGCGGCGATCCGCTCGGCACCGGCACCGGTGGCCCGGGCTACCGGTTCGACGACGAGCCGCACCCCGAACTCACCTTCGACAAGCCTTACTTGCTCGCCATGGCCAACGCCGGACCGAACACCAACGGTTCGCAGTTCTTCATCACCGTGGCGCCCACCACGTGGCTTAACTTCAAGCACACCATCTTCGGTGAGGTAGCCGATCAACCTTCTCGCGATGTCGTCGACGCGATCGCAGCAGTGGAGACAGGCGGCCAGGATCGCCCGAAGCAGGATGTGGTGATCGAATCGATCACCATCACGCGTGACTGACCAACCCTTCACAAGCAGGCCCGCGCCGCGGGCGCCTCGCTGCTATCGGCATCAAGATGTCGAAACATGGATTCGTTGTTCGCGTTGCGATAAGGCCATTTGCCCGCAGTGCATGATCGAAGCCCCCGTGGGCTATCGGTGCCCGGACTGCATGCAAACCGAACGCCCGGTGCAGCCCACAACGGTTGCCGGAGCAACGGCGATCCTGAAGCCCTACGTCACCTACACACTCATCGTCATCAACGTGATCGTGTTCGCGTTGCAATACTCCGCGGGCATCAACGCTGTAGCCGAGGAATTCGGCATGTGGCCGGTGGGTATTGCGATCGGCGGCGAGTGGTACCGGCTCATCACCAGCGCTTTCTTGCACGGTTCGTTCTTGCACATTGCGTTCAACATGTATGTGCTGTTCGCGCTCGGTCCCACTTTGGAGCGCATCCTTGGCCATAGTCGGTTCGTCATTCTCTATCTTGCGGCTGCTCTTGGCGGCGCAGTGGCGTCGTACTACTTTTCGGATATTCGCACTGTTTCCGTGGGTGCAAGTGGCGCGATCTTCGGTTTGATGGGTGCGCTCGTGGTTGCGGGGCGCCGGTTGCGTTATGACGTCACCCAGGTGTTGGTGTTGCTCGGAATCAACGTCGTTATTGGGTTTCTTGCCCCCGGTATTGATTGGCGAGCGCACATCGGAGGACTTGTCGTGGGAGCGGCCGTTGCTGCTGTCCTCGTGCACGCGCCGAAGAAGGGGCGATTACCTATTCAAGTGGCCGGTGTGGGTGGCGTGTTGTTGATTATCACTGCGATGGGGATGCTGCGCACCGCACAGATTCAACAACTTGTTGCACCGTTGGGTGTCATCACAACGTAACTACGCGTACGGTTCTCGGGGGAAGGAGGCGTGATGAAGGACGCCGTGATCATTGAAGCCGTGCGCACACCGGTTGGTATCGGTAAGCCGGGGAAGGGCTCGCTGTCGGGAGTGCATCCGGTGGATCTGTCTGCCCTCGCTATTGACGCGCTGGTGCAACGCAGCGGTATTGATCCCGAAGCGATCGACGATGTCATCTGGGGCTGTGTGGGACAAGTCGGTGAGCAGAGCACGAATGTTGCACGCAATGCAGCGCTTGCCGCAGGACTCCCCGAATCGGTCACCGGCGTAAGTATTGACCGGCAATGCGGATCGAGCCAACAAGCAGCGCACTTCGGTGCGGCAGCGGTGATGTCCGGACAGATGGATGTGGTGATCGTTGGTGGAGTGGAGTCGATGTCGCGCGTGCCGATGTTTTCCAATATGGCCGGCGGTGATGGACCGTTCGGCCCGCGGATGCTCGCGCGTTATCCGCAGCTGGTGAATCAGGGGATCAGCGCCGAGATGATCGCGCAGCGGTGGAACCTTTCGCGCGCGTACCTCGATGAACTTTCCGCGCAGTCCCAGCAGCGCGCGGCGCGCGCTAGCAAAGACGGGTTGTTCGAGGCGGAGATCGTCGTTGTGGGAACGGAGGCCGGGGAAGTGTCTGTCGATCAGGGGATCCGGCCCGACACGACCGCGGAATCGCTGGCCGGGTTGAAGCCGGCGTTTACCGAGGACGGGGTGGTGACCGCAGGTAACGCCTCGCAGATTTCCGATGGCGCGGCTGCGTTGTTGATCACGAGTTCGACGCGGGCGGCGGAGTTGGGCCTGCGCCCGGTGGCCCGATTCCATTCCTTCGCGATGGCGGGAGTGGATCCGGTGATCATGCTGACCGGGCCGATCCCGGCCACGGCGAAGGTGTTGGGCAAGGCGGGGCTAACGCTGGGCGATATCGGCACCTTCGAGGTGAACGAGGCGTTCGCCTCGGTG
Source organism: Candidatus Nanopelagicales bacterium (assembly GCA_036007925.1). Classification (GTDB taxonomy): domain Bacteria; phylum Actinomycetota; class Actinomycetes; order S36-B12; family S36-B12; genus S36-B12. The sequence goes on along the minus strand of DASYOJ010000224.1, from coordinate 207 downwards.
CTCGGTGCCTGGTACGCCGATACCGGAGCAGATCCTGCGCTGACGAACCCGCAAGGCGGGGCGATTGCGCTGGGGCACCCGCTCGGGGCTTCCGGGGCGCGGCTGATGACCACGATGGTGCACCGGATGCGCCGGGAGGGCACGCGCTACGGGTTGCAAACGATGTGCGAGGGCGGCGGAATGTCCAATGCGACGGTTGTGGAGTTG
>DASYOJ010000223.1:0-1994 GCA_036007925.1 Candidatus Nanopelagicales bacterium | reverse complement strand
CCCACCCCGATCGATCACCAAGGAACCGTCGGCCGAGCTACGTCCCGATCAACGCGATAGCGATTCCCTCCCTGACTACGCCATCTTGGATTCGCTCCTGGAAAGTTACGTCGATTCAGACACCGGTGCGCAGGAGCTCCTCGCCCAAGGCTTCGCGGCAGACGTGGTGGAACGGGTACTCGCTATGACCGATGCAGCCGAATACAAGCGGCGGCAGTACCCACCGGGCACCAAGATCGGCGCCCGCGCTTTTGGTCGCGACAGACGTCAGCCCATCACCAACCGGTGGCGCGAGCGCGTTAGCGACTAGGTCCGCTGACCGCTGCCAGACCCCGGGGTTGGATCAATATCGAGCTCCTGCGCTAACTCCTCGGGGTAATGCTCGCTGTGTTCGGCGATGCGCTCGTTGATCGGAACGTTTTGGGCGTCTTGGTCAACATCCCCTGGGGCGCCCGGCGCCTGCGGCGGGCTGATATTCGGCAGCATGAATCCCACGATCAGCGCCGCGATGACCACGATCGTGGCCGATATCGCTGCAGCGAGATGCGAAGCGGCCAGAAAGTCCGCGAACGCTGCTGCTCGAAGCGGATCAAGCAGGGCCTCCGGCACACCAGACTCCCCTGCTTGCTGCAAAACCTGGGCTGTCGCCACGATCGATTCCGATGCCGCATCGAGCGCCTCCTCGGGCAACGCTGCAACCGAACTATCGGGCAAGGAACTGATACTGGAATCGAGGCCTCGGGCGTACTGGGTTGCTAACACGGTGCCGACGATCGCCACCCCCAGCGCTCCCCCCACCTGACGGACCGTGTTCTGCACCGCCGAACCGGCGCCGGCGCGTGCCAGCGGAAGGACGTTCTGCATGACTGTGGAAGCTGGGGCTATCACGTTGCCCATCCCCAACCCGAATAGGAAGAAGACCGTCAACAGCAACCAGATCGGGGTGTCGAGTTCGATCACCGCCAAAGCGATCAAGGAAGCGGCAACGATGATCAGCCCAACGGTCATTACGGGGCGATAGCCGAACCTGGCGACGGTAGTCGCGCTGCGCGGCGCTGCGATCAACTGGCCGACAGCGAAGGGAACAAAACACAAACCTGCCGTCAACGGATCGAAACCACGCAGGATCTGCAAGTAGAACGGCAACGTGAAAGTGACTCCAGAAAGAGCAAAGAAGGCCAAGGAAACCGCCGCGATGCTCACGGCATATCCGCGATTGCGGAACAAGCTGACGTCGAAACTTGGGTGCTCGCTTCGATACTCCAGATACAAAAAGCCCACGATGATCGCGATGCCCACGCTTATCGGGATCCAAACTCCCGCATCGACCCACGAGCGCGTTTCTGACGCGTGGATGATTCCGTAGATCAGCGCAGTCAAACCGGTGATCGACAACAACAACCCCCCAATATCGAGCCGACGGGGTGCTGGATTACGGGACTCAGGTACCACTCGCCAGATGGCCAGTAGCCCGATGATGACGATCGGCACATTGATCAAGAACACCGAACCCCACTCGTTACCTGTCAACGCCTCAAACCACTGGGGGTTTTGCAGCAAGGCACCTCCGAGTACTGGTCCCAAGGCAACGGCTGCGCCGACAGCTCCTGCCCACAGCCCGATAGCTTTGCCGCGCTCGTGAGGGGGAAATACGACGGTGATGATGGCCAAAGTGGTCGGCAGCACCGCAGCACCACCGATTCCCATGACGGCCCGGGTACCGATCAACACTTGCGCCGTGGGTGCAAAAGCGCTCAGCGCCGAGGCGACACCGAAGATCAACAAACCGACCACCAGCACGCGTTTGCGCCCATATCGATCACCGAGCACACCCCAGGTGAACAGCAGCGCCGCGAAGACCAAGATGTAGGAGTCAACGGCCCACACCAATTCGCCCTGGGAGGCGTCCAGATCCCGCTGGATGGTGGGAAGAGCAATATTCAAGATCGTGTTGTCTAAGACGACGATCAACAAACTGACGACCAAAACGCTCA
>DASYOJ010000222.1:0-1915 GCA_036007925.1 Candidatus Nanopelagicales bacterium | reverse complement strand
TGGAAGTACGCTTCCGATGGTGGGATTCTGCCGCATGTTGACCCGGTACTCCCATCCCCGCAACTGACCCTCCCACCTGCGGCGCGCACCCTTCGTCACATAGCCCAAGTCTTCGAGCTTGGTGATGTGCGTGGAAACCTGACGGGTGCTGATGCCGGTCAGTTCTGCAACACGCTTCATCGACGGCCAGCACTCACCGTCCGAGTTCGCATGATCGGCGAGAGCCATGAGCACGAGCTTGGCTGTCGGGTTCGGGCAGTCCTGCTCCCATGCCCACTTCAATGCGTCTAGACTCATTGCAGCGCCTCCTGTTTAGGCGTTAGCGACTCCGGTCCCTCCGTCACAAGGGGGCCGGGGTCGCGCTCGTTTGTAACCCTAGGGTACCAGCGGCCTCGGTGCACGCAGCGCCGACACCGGCACATTCCAACAGCGAATCGTCGCCTCCCAACCATTCGACACATCTCGAACTCCCGGCTTCCACTCCGTAGCCTCCGCATAAAACGCCTCTCTCTTGATAGTCCCCAACACCCACCCTCGCGTAAACCTCCTGCACCCCTTCGTCCCGTCCGACATGAGCGACACGAACAGATACCAGTCCGGCTTCTGCGCATCACCGACATAGTCCGGCACCGTGCAGTCGTAATGCGCCCGAGGCTGAACAGTCCGCTCCTTCGTCTTCACATCCATCGTCCCATGCCCCGTCCGCAAATCGTGATTGACCTTCCCCTCGTCCAGATACAGGACGCCGCGAGCGTCGAGGTAGCGCATCGCTACCAGTTCACCCATCGCCCCGACCTCGTTCCCTTCCGATCCGCGCATCGACCGGCGCAGCTCGGGCGTCGCATCAGCCCGAGCCTGCGCCAGCCGGTGCAAACCATCCAACGGAACTTCAACCATGCCAAGCCATTCCACGCCGGGCCGAGCCGTGTGCTGCCACGTCAGACCACACGCTCAATAGCGCCGAACACTTCAGACAACTCCGACAGATGCTTGTACCTCCGCTGCCACGCAATCAGGCCCGCCTTCGCCTCCGTCAACACCTGCGCATACTCGCCCTCCGACTTCACCACGAGACTAGTCAGCCGGTAGCCCTCCACCGGACTGTCCCCGTCAAGCCGGATGACGTGGACGAACGCCTGCAAAGGCTCCTCACCGTCCTCCTCCGGGACGATACGCAGCTCCCTAATGTGATGCCGCGCCTGCTCCCTCCGGTACGCCTCAGCAGCAGTCACGTCGTCCCACTCAAACATCGGGTGTAGCGGGCTGCTATCCGGGCGCGCCTCATCAACCATCGCCCACGCCGGACACACCCCACCGTTCTCCCCAGCCAACTCCGCAATCTTCTCCCCGACAACCTGCGCCGAAACGCTACGGGATCGGTTCCATGCGTAGTTCATGCCGCCCTCCGCATCGCCTCGATACCGCCGACCTCGAACCGGCCGTACTGCCCGTTCCGCTCAGGCCGCCACTCACCCACCCCCACCGCAAACCCGGCGAGGACAAACAGGTTGGCAAGCTGCTCCAACGACAGCGACGACACGTTCACCTGCACAGGCACACGCGCCGACCATTCCTTGAACTCGCCGCGATACCGAATGTCCGCAACCTTCCCCTGCAAACGGACCATGTCCTCCCGCATCGTCGGCTCACCCGCAATCTTCACCAGCTCGCCACCGACATGAAACGCCCCACGCAGGAACGTCATCTTCATGTCCGCATACGTCCCGGCACGCACGGCAGCAGCCTTGAACGCGACCGAAGGAAACCCGTAGCCCCCTTCCGGGTGACGGTAGAGCGACTCCTCGAAATCGCGTTGCGGGTTCTTCTTCTCCCTAGGCTTCGTTGCCGCTTTCGTCTGCTTCGCCAGCATCATCTTCTTGTTCGTCTCTGACCAGTTACGGCAGATAAGCGGCGA
>DASYOJ010000221.1:0-2785 GCA_036007925.1 Candidatus Nanopelagicales bacterium | reverse complement strand
AGAACAGGCCTGGCCGGTATTGAGCACAGGCAAAGACGCCGTCCTCGTTGCACCCACCGGGTCGGGCAAGACATTGGCTGCCTTCTTATCGGCCATCGACCGACTTGTGGGTACACCGATGGAGCAGCGGGGTCGGGTGCTGTACGTATCCCCGCTCAAAGCGCTGGCTTTCGATATCGAGCGCAATCTGCGCAGCCCACTCATCGGACTGCAGCAGGTCGCAGCGCGCGATGACACCCAGCCACCGCCCACGCCGGTGCGTGTGGGAGTGCGCACCGGTGATACCACTCAACGCGAACGCACCCAGCAGGCCAAGAATCCACCCGATGTGTGGATCACGACTCCAGAATCGTTGTATCTGCTGCTGACCTCGCAGGCGCGTTCGGCGTTACTCGACGTCGACACCGTCATCATCGACGAAGTCCACGCGATGCTGGGCACCAAGCGGGGCGCCCACCTTGCGGTGAGCTTGGAACGACTCGAAGCGCTCGCGAACCGGCGCATCCAACGCATTGCGTTATCCGCCACCGTCCAACCGGTCTCCGAAGTTGCGCGTTACGTGCGTGCAAGCGATCCCACCAGCGTTGCGATCATTGCTCCGTCCATCGATAAGCACATCACGGTCGAGGTGGAGTCCACCGTTGCCGATTTCGATCGGATCGGTGAGCCGCTGACCGATGACACCGGCGCGGAGCTCGTTTCCGGCAGCGCCGCCGGCGATCCGGAACGAGACTCCATCTGGCCATCGGTCGCAGCCCGAGTAGTGGACATCATCGCCGAACATCGATCAAGCATCGTTTTCGTTAATTCCCGGCGCCTGGCCGAACGGGTCACCTCACGCCTCAACGACATCGCCGAAGAACGCGGACTCACGGTTCCCTTCGCCCGCGCCCATCATGGTTCGGTAGCCAAGGACGTTCGCCGCGCTATCGAAGAGGACCTGAAGCAAGGGCGCCTCACAGCCGTGGTGGCCACCAGCAGCATGGAGTTAGGGATCGACATGGGCGATGTAGACGTCGTCGTGCAGATCCAATCACCGACCTCGGTCGCTAGTGGATTGCAACGGGTGGGTCGAGCCGGACATGGGGTGGGGCAAATAAGCACCGGGCATGTGATCGCCACCCATGCGCACGATCTGCTCATCGCACACACGATCGGTGAGGAGATGATCGCGCGGCATATCGAAGACGTGCATGTGCCAAGCCTTCCCCTTGACGTACTCGCCCAGCAGATCGTTGCCATGTGCGCGATGGATGAGTACTCGCGCGCCGACCTTCTCGCCATTGTTCGACGGGCCGCGTCGTACTCGCAACTGTCAGATGCCCTCTTCGATTCGGTCCTGGCCATGCTGTCCGGCTCGTACCCCTCGGACCGGTTCGCGCAACTGCGTCCACGGTTGGTCTGGGACCGGGCGAGCGATCGCATCACCGCTCGCCCGGGTGCGCAGCGCTTGGCCGTGACCAACGCCGGAACCATTCCTGATCGCGGGCTGTTCGGAGTGCACGTGGCTACCGAAGGGATGCCCCGGGTGGGCGAACTCGACGAGGAGATGGTTTACGAAACGCGCACCGGGGAGGTGATCACCTTGGGCGCGAGCAGTTGGCGCGTGGAGGAAATCACCCACGACCGCGTGCTGGTCTCCCCCGCACCTGGTGCCTCGGGTCGCATGCCGTTTTGGCATGGCGATGCACTCGGCCGCCCAGCACAACTCGCCGCGGCTATCGGCCGCACGGTGAGGGAGGGCAGCCGATCACTGCCGGCGTTGAACCGCTATTTGGACGCTCAGCGCGCGGCCACCGTCGTGCTTCCCGACGAGAGTCGGCTCGTGGTCGAAGCCTTCCGCGACGAGATCGGCGACTGGCGTGTAGTCGTGCATTCGCCCTATGGCGCGCGAGTGCACGCGCCGTGGGCGCTTTCCGTCCGGTCGATTCTCGCCGAGCAACTCAGGATCGAACCGCAGGTGATGTACGCCGACGACGGCATCGTCTTGCGCTTACCCGATTTCGAGATCACAGATCCAACAGATGGGCAATCGGCGGCTGATCAGCTAACCGGTGCGGTCATCGATGCGCTCTCGATCGATCCGGAGGACATCGAATATCTCGTGCACCGGGAAGTCACCGGCTCGGCACTGTTTGCCGCCCGCTTTCGCGAATGCGCCGCCCGCTCGTTGCTGCTGCCCCGGCACCGGCCTGATCGACGCAGCCCCTTGTGGCAACAACGCAGACGCGCCCAACATCTCTTAGAAGTGGCGGCGGACTTTCCCGACTTTCCCATCGTGTTGGAAACCATGCGCGAGTGCGTCCAAGATGCCTACGACCTACCTGCACTCACGGCCCTGCTCCGTGACATCCGCAACCGAGATGTGGACCTCCACGTGGCCATCACCGCCCGGCCCAGTCCTTTCGCCCGCTCCTTGCTATTCGGTTACGTGGCCACGTACATGTACGAAGGCGATGCACCTCTTGCCGAGCGCCGCGCCCAAGCGCTCTCGATCGATATGGAACTGCTCGCGGATCTGCTCGGTACGTCGGAACTGCGTACTTTGCTTGATGCCGAGGCAATGGCCGAAGTCGAAGCAGACCTCGCCCACCGCAGTGAACGCACCCGAGCCCGAGATGTTGAGGACGCTGCCGATCTCTTGCGCATCCTCGGTCCCCTCGATGGCGATACAGCCGCCGCCTGTGGGATCCAGGAGACATGGTTGGCGCAGTTGGTCAGCACGCGTCGCGCGATCACTGTGCATATTGCCGGGCGCGCGTGCATCGCGGCTATCGAAGATGCC
>DASYOJ010000220.1:0-3249 GCA_036007925.1 Candidatus Nanopelagicales bacterium | reverse complement strand
GCTCCCGGCGGCGGGAGCTTTGATCCTGCTCCTTGGCGGTCGGCGGACAAACTCGTGGGGCCCGTATATCGGGGTCCTCACCGTTGTCGGATCTGCTGTGATCGCCGTCTTGCTGCTGCTGGCGATGATGAACGAGCCCGCGGAGCAGCGGACCGTTATTCAAACCGTCTACGACTGGATGTTCGTCGGCTCCTTCCAAGCAAGTTTCGCTCTGCAGCTCGATCAACTCTCGATCGTCTTCGTCTTGTTGATCACCATCGTGGGCGCACTCATCCACGTGTACTCGCTTGGGTACATGGCGCACGACCCTGATCGCCGGAAGTTCTTCGCCTACTTGAACCTGTTCGTGGCAGCAATGCTGTTGCTGGTCCTTGCGAACAACTATCTGCTGCTGTACGTCGGTTGGGAGGGCGTGGGCCTAGCCAGCTACTTGCTGATCGGCTTCTGGCAGCGCAAGCCCACGGCCGCGGCCGCTGCGAAGAAGGCGTTCGTCATCAACCGCGTTGGCGACGTCGGCCTCTCGGTGGCGATCATGTTGATCTTCGTCACGTTCGGCTCGGTCACCTTCCAAGACGTCTTCGGTCAGGTGGGCGAGGCCAGCGAAGGGACCCTGACCGCGATCGGCCTGCTACTGCTCCTAGCCGCCGCCGGTAAGTCGGCGCAGTTCCCGCTGCAAGCCTGGTTGCTCGACGCGATGGAGGGCCCCACCCCGGTGTCGGCCCTCATCCACGCCGCCACGATGGTGACTGCCGGCGTTTACCTGATCGCCCGGAGCAACGCGATCTACAACGCCGCCACCTGGGCTGCGACCGCGGTGGTGGTGGTGGGCCTCATCACGATCTTCATGGGCGCGATCATCGGCTCGGCGAAGGACGACATCAAGAAGTCCCTCGCCGGTTCCACGATGAGCCAGATTGGCTACATGGTCTTCGCCGCCGGCCTTGGCCCCATCGGGTACGTCTTCGCGATCTTCCATCTGCTCACCCATGGTGTCTTCAAGGCAGGGCTCTTCCTTGGAGCGGGCTCGGTGATGCACGGCATGAACGACGGCGTCAATATGCGCCGTTACGGAGCACTCAAGGGCGTCATGGTGATCACCTTCATCACCTTTATGGCCGGCTACCTCGCGATCATCGGTATCCCGCCGTTCTCTGGTTTTTGGTCCAAAGACGAGATCATCCATGCGGCATTCGAGCGCAACTGGGTCATCGGTGCCGCAGCGATACTTGCTGCAGGCATCACCGGTTTCTACATGACCCGCATGGTCGCCATGACCTTCTTCGGGAAGGCGCGCTGGGAGGATGACGCCCACCCGCATGAATCTCCTGCTGTGATGACGATCCCGTTGATCATCCTCGCGCTCGGCTCGACCTTCATGGGTATGGCACTGCTGTTCTGGGGCAACATCGAAGATTGGCTCGAACCGGTGGTCGGATACGAGTCGATGCCGACACCGCTGGCCACCTGGGTATACATCGTCATCACGCTCATCGTCGTGATTATCGGGGCCATCATCGGCTGGGTCATGTACGCCCGGAAGGAAGTTCCGGTGGAGGCTCCACGCGGTAACGCTCTCACGCGAGCGGCACGACAGGACCTGTACGGGGATGCGGTGAACGATGTCCTCATCGTCGAACCCACCTATCGAACAGCCGATGCGCTCACCACATTCGATAACAAGGCGGTGGACGGTTTCGTGAACTGGACCGCCACTTTCGTCGGCGATATGTCCCAGCGATTGCGGCGCAGCCAAACCGGCTTCGCCCGCTCCTATGCCCTGTCCATGGTCGGTGGCGCGATCGTGCTGCTCGTTGCCCTGATCCTGGTGAGGCTGTCATGACCGACTTCCCCTGGTTGACCGCGATCGGGGTTGTGCCACTTCTCGGCAGCCTCATCGTTGCGCTTTTGCCCAAGTCCAAGCCGACGCTGGCCAAACAGGTCGCGATGATCGTCTCGCTCCTCGTGCTCGGCATGACCATCGCAATGGCACTGCAGTTCGATGGGGCATCCAGCGAGCCGTTCCAGTTCGTGGAGTCCTACCCATGGATCCCGGCTTTCGGAGTGAACTACTCGGTGGGGATCGACGGCATCGGATTGGTGCTGATCGCGTTGGCGGCCACGCTCGTGCCGGTCACCATCTTGGCTGGCTGGCGCGATATCGAAGGCGATCAGGAATCCGAAGGCTCGGTCAAGGGCTACTTTGCGCTGGTTTTGGTCCTCGAAGCGCTGATGATCGGCGTGTTCGCCGCCACCGACGTCTTCCTCTTCTACGTCTTCTTCGAAGTCATGCTCGTCCCGGTCTACTTCATGATCGGTCGGTACGGCGGCCCGCAGCGCTCCTACGCTGCGATCAAGTTCTTGCTGTACAGCCTGCTGGGCGGTTTGTTCATGCTCGCCGCGCTCGTTGGCCTGTACGTCGTATCCATCCGCCAGCTCGGCAGCGGCACCTTCGACTTCTTGTCCCTGGTCGGGATGGACATCGACCCGAATACCCAAAAGATGCTCTTCCTCGGGTTCTTCTTCGCCTTCGCCATCAAGGCACCCTTGTGGCCGTTCCACACCTGGCTACCGGATGCGGCCGCAGAGTCCAAGCCTGGTACGTCGGTGCTGCTTATTGGTGTACTCGACAAGGTCGGCACCTTCGGCATGATCCGTTACCTGTTGCCGATCTTCCCGGCCGCGAGTGAGTTCTACGCCCCCGTTGTCATCGGTATGGCCCTCATCGGCATCTTCTACGGCGCCTACATCGCCCTGACCGCAAAGGATATGAAGCGCCTATTCGCCTACTCCTCGATGTCGCACTTCGGCTTCATCACCTTGGGCATTTTCGTTTTCACCTCGATCGGCCAGACCGGCTCGGTCGTCTACATGGTCGCCCACGGCCTCTCCACAGCTGCCTTGTTCCTGACCGCCGGATTCTTGATGTCCAGACGCCGAGGGTCCGCGCTCATCTCCGACTACGGCGGTGTCAACAAGGTCGCGCCCGTGCTCGCTGGCTTCTTCCTGATTGCGGTGCTGTCTTCGCTGGCGCTTCCGGGCATGGTCTCCTTCATCGGTGAGTTCTTGGTGCTGCTAGGTGCCTTCGAGCGCTACATCTGGGTCGGCGCCTTGGCCACTCTCGGCATCGTCATCACCGCCGCCTACGCTCTTCGGCTCTACCAAAAGTCCATGACCGGACCCCTCAACCCGAGTCTGGAAGGTGCGTCCATCACCGACCTCAAGGGCCGGGAAATCACCGCCCTGATGCCT
>DASYOJ010000219.1:0-2091 GCA_036007925.1 Candidatus Nanopelagicales bacterium | reverse complement strand
GGTCCACTCATCGACCTGCGGCTTGATCGTCTTGCGCTTGATGCCCGGCAGAGCGGCAAGACCGGCCATGTCGATCTCGTTGTCGAAGTGACCGATGTTGCCGACGATCGCCTGGTGCTTCATCTTCGTCATGTCCTCAGCTGTGATGACGTCGTAGCAGCCGGTGGCGGTGATGAAGATGTCGGCGGTGTCGACGACCTCATCGAGGCGAGCAACTTGGTAGCCGTCCATCGCGGCCTGCAGCGCGCAAATCGGATCGACCTCGGTCACGATCACGCGGGCACCTTGGCCGCGTAGTGAATCCGCCGATCCCTTGCCAACGTCGCCGTAGCCGAAGACCACGGCCACCTTGCCGCCGATGAGGGTGTCGGTCGCACGGTTGATGCCATCGATCAGCGAATGGCGGCAGCCGTACTTGTTGTCGAACTTGCTCTTGGTTACCGAATCGTTGACGTTGATCGCCGGGAAAAGCAGCGAACCATCGCGCTGCATGTCGTACAAGCGCAGCACGCCGGTGGTGGTCTCCTCGGTGACGCCCTTGATGCCAGCGGCGATCTTGGTGAAGCGATCGGGGTAGTTCGCCAGCGACTCGCGCAGCGTGTGAAGGATGACGCGGTACTCCTCGGAGTCATTCTCGTCAGCCGAGGGAACAACGCCGGCCTTCTCGAACTCAACGCCCTTGTGGACCAGGAGGGTGGCGTCGCCGCCGTCGTCGAGGATCATGTTCGGTCCACCCTCGGGCCAATCGAGCACCTGCTCGGTGCACCACCAGTACTCCTCGAGCGTCTCGCCCTTCCAGGCGTAGACCGGGATGCCCTGGGGATCTTCCGGGGTTCCGTTCGGACCGACGACAACCGCAGCAGCGGCGTGGTCCTGGGTGGAGAAGATGTTGCACGAGGCCCAGCGCACATCGGCGCCGAGATCGACCAAGGTCTCAATCAGGACCGCGGTCTGGATGGTCATATGCAAGGAGCCGGTGATGCGGGCACCGGCGAGGGGCTTGGTCGCGCCGTACTCGGCGCGCATCGCCATCAGGCCGGGCATCTCGTGCTCGGCAAGGCGGATCTCGTCGCGGCCGTAATCGGCGAGGGACAGGTCGGCAACCTTGAAATCGGGGGTGCCGTCGGACTTGTTCACAGACATTCCTTCTCCATGGATTGGTTCGGCGTGGTTACTGCTCACGCCAGCGAAGGAAGGGCTTTGGACGCACGCCGACGGGAGCGTCTCGACGGGAACCAGGGCTCCGGACCATCGGCGACGGGTAGGAGTCTGCCATGGACGGTGGCAATCCGCGCAGCGGACGTGCAGGTGGCGCCTAGTTGGCTATCACGGCGATGGCCCGGCCCGAGGAAGTTACGCGGGCGGGGCCCTCCTCGGCGGTGATCGCCACCGCCTGGCCTTGATGGGCGTGGAGGGTCTGCTCCCCCACTGTCACCTCGCAGGATCCCTCGATTGCCACTACCAAGCGGTAGGAGCCGGTGGCCAGCTCGCCTTGTTGGTCGATGACCTGCAGCCTGAAGGCGGCGCCGGCGGGGGCGATGGTGCCGGTGCTCGTGGCGGTATTGCGCAGGAACTGGGCGGGGGTGGTGAAGTCCATGATCGCCAGCGCGTGGTCGATGAACACCGGCTTGCCGGTCAGGCCCAGGCGCAGCACGTTGTCCGAGGAGGTCATCACTTCGAAGCCGATGCCGCGCACGTAGCTATGCGGGATGCCCGGGGCGAGGTAGACCGCATCGCCGGGGGCCAGCGTGGTGAAGTCCAGCAGGGGGGTGAGCGCGACACCGATGTCTTCGGGGAAATCGTGCGCGGCTTGTTCGTAGGCAGCGATCTCGTTGTCGGTCAACTGCCGGCTCAGGCATCCGGAGTTGTGGGCGTGGTGAATCGCTGCCGGCAGTTGCCGCGCGAAATCGGCTGCTTGGTTCTTGCGTTCGGTGATCATCTGGATCGCGGTGACGTAATCGTGGCTATGCAACGCAGCTGCAGCCAGCGCAAGTCCGTCGATGCGTTCGATGATCTCGGCTGCATCACCGGCCGGGCGCCAACCAACGAACGCATCGAAAGCTTCGAGCGCGTACAGCACCTCGGCCTTCT
>DASYOJ010000218.1:0-1869 GCA_036007925.1 Candidatus Nanopelagicales bacterium | reverse complement strand
GCGCGCTTCTCGCGCGCTACATGAGCGCACCAGTCGATCAATCGCGGGCATTGCTGGCATTCGATGATGCGCGCGTCCAGTTCGCGAACCGAACGGACGGCATGCACCTGCTCAGCGAAGTCGGGCGTCAAAGAAATCGATACTCCGCTGCCACGCTGCTTGCGCATATTCGGCGTGGTAGACCTCCGGTCGATCGTCATTGAAGAATGCGTGTTCGCTACCGGGGTAGTCGAAAATCGACGCTTTTCCACCAGCGGCGCCAATCGCCTCGGCGTATTCGGCGATGCGTGGGCCCGCGTGTGCCTCATCGGACTCGGCCTTATGAATTATCGCGGCTTTGCCCGCGTAGTGCGTCCAATGCGGGTGATAGTCCGGCCAGGGCATAGCGGGATAGAACGCAATGGCATCGACGTGCATACCCATCATGAGCTTTTGGGCTTCGTCGGGTTCGGTGGTTTCCACTCCGCGGTAGTGATCAACCGCCATTGCGACAAACCCGGACTCAGCCAAGCGCTCAACAACGGATCGAATGTGCGGGACCAGGCCCCACCACTCCTGGATGACCAACACACCTGGACCACTGCCGGAATCGGGAACCGCGAGGTATCCATTGACAGGCGCCCCTTGAACCTCGATCGCAACAGTGCTCATTACTTTCTCCTTGCCAATTGGCCGCGGTACCAGCGTGCGCTGTCCTTAATTGTGCGGATTCCCGTCTTCGGGTCCACTCTGATGATTCCGAATTTCTTCGTCCAGCCGGAGGACCACTCCAGGTTGTCCATCAGACTCCAGGCGTAGTAGCCGCGCACATCGATTCCTTCGTCGCGTACTTGCAGTACCTGCTGTATGTGGTCGTGCAGGTATTGCGTGCGGATTGGATCGTGGATGCCGTCGTCGTCGGCCTTTTCCTCAACCGCCGCTCCGTTTTCGCAGATGAAAATGGGAACGCCAGGTAGAGCATCGCTAACTTGCTTGAGGGCAAATCCGATTCCCTCGGGCACGATCTCCCATCCCATATCGGTGAATGGTGGCCGAGGCGCAAAGGCGTGCGCTGGTGCGCCCGGGAACATTGCAGCATCTTGTCCGATCGCCGCCGGGCCAGCGTCCTGAATCGATACAACCCGATTGATGGAGTAGTAGTTCTCCCCCACCCAGTCGATGTGGCTGGCAATGATCGGTAGGTCGCCTTCTTGTACGAACGACCAATCGGTCAGATCTGCGCACCCGCGCTTTAGATCTTCCGGTACCCCGCGACCGGACAACAGATCAAGCCACAGCCGGTTTTGAATGCCATCAATGTGCTGCGTGGCGGCAGCCATCGCCGGGTCATCGGTCACAGTGGGGATCACATTCAGCACGATCCCCACGTTGCGTGCCTCGTGCTCCCGCAGTCGCTGCGCTGCAAGGCCATGACCCAACATGAGGTGGTATGCAGCCGCAAACGCGGCATCTGCTTCAGAGCGGCCGGGAGCGAAGTATCCAGCGGCGTATCCCAAGAAGGCTGGACACCAGGGCTCATTGAGCGTCGCCCACCGCTTGACACGATCGGCATACCGCTCACCGACCACACCTGCGTAGTCGGCGAACGCCTGCGCGGTCGCTCGGTTAGTCCAGCCTCCGGCATCTTCGAGTTCCGATGGAGTGTCCCAGTGGAACAAGGTGGCAACGGGTGCGATGCCACGCTCAAGGAGGCCGTCGATGAGCCGGTCGTAGAAGTCGAGCCCGGCCTCGCTCGGTGTCCCGCGACCGCCGGGGATGATCCGGGGCCAACTGAAGGAGAACCGGTAGGCATCGACGCCAAGCCAGGACAGTAGGTCGAGGTCCTCGCTCAGCCGATGCACGTGATCACAGGCCGGTTCACCGCTTGCA
>DASYOJ010000217.1:0-5978 GCA_036007925.1 Candidatus Nanopelagicales bacterium | reverse complement strand
GGACGGGACCACCCCAGTACTCCTCTTCACGGTAAGCGGCGCGCTTCTCGCGCGCTACATGAGCGCACCAGTCGATCAATCGCGGGCATTGCTGGCATTCGATGATGCGCGCGTCCAGTTCGCGAACCGAACGGACGGCATTCACCTGCTCAGCGAAGTCGGGCGTCAAAGAAATCGATGCTCCGCTGCCACGCTTCCTGCGCGTACTCGGCGTGGTAGACCTCCGGTCGATCGTCATTGAAGAAAGCATGTTCGCTACCGGGGTAGTTCAAAATCGAAACTTCTCCGCCAGCGGCACGAATAGCCTCGGCGTATTCGGAAATGCGTGGGCCCGCGTGTCCTTCATCAGACTCGGCCTTGTGGATTATTGCGGCCTTACCTGCGTAGTGGGTCCAATCCGGGTCATAGTCCGGCCAGGGCATAGCGGGATAAAACGCGACAGCGGACGAGATAGCTCCCACTGTCGGCGCGAGTAGCGAGAGACCTCCGCCCATGCAAAAGCCGATGGAACCTACGCTGTCGCTGGTCACCTCCTTACGGGAGAGCAAATAGTTCGCCCCTGCAGCAAGATCCGCGGCAACGGCGTCAACGTGCATACCCATCATGAGTTTTTGGGCTTCGTCGGGTTCGGTGGTTTCCACTCCTCGGTAGTGATCAACCGCCATGGCGACAAACCCAGACTCAGCCAATCGCTCAACCACGGATCGAATATGCGGGACCAGGCCCCACCACTCCTGGATAACCAACACACCTGGACCACTGCCGGAATCGGGAACCGCAAGGTATCCGTGGACAGGCGCTCCTTGAACTTCCATCGCAACGACGCTCACTACTTCCTCCTTGCTAATTGGACGCGGTACCAGCGTGCGCTGTCCTTGATTGTGCGGGTCCCGGTTTCCGGGTCCACACTGATGATTCCGAACTTCTTCGTCCAGCCAGAGGACCATTCCAGGTTATCCATCAGACTCCAGGCGTAGTAGCCGCGCACATCGATTCCTGACTCGCGTGCGAGCAGCACCTGCTGAATATGGTCGTGCAGGTATTGCGTGCGGATTGGATCGTGGATGCCGTCGTCGTCGGCCTTTTCCTCAACCGCCGCTCCGTTTTCGCAGATGAAAATGGGAAGGCCAGGTAGAGCATCGCTAACTTGCTTGAGGGCCAAGCCGATTCCCTCGGGCAGGATCTCCCATCCTATATCGGTGAATGGTGGCCGAGGCGCGAAGGCGTGCACTGGTGCACCCGGAAACATCGCGGCATCTTGTCCGATCGCCGACGGTCCAGCGTCCTGGACCGACACAACCCGATTGACGGAGTAGTAGTTCTCCCCCACCCAGTCGATGTAGCTGGCAATGATCGGTAGGTCGCCTTCTTGCATGAAGGACCAATCGGTCAGATCTGCGCATCCGCGCTTGAGATCTTCAGGTATCCCTCGACCGGCCAATAGATCAAGCCACAGCCGGTTTTGAATGCCATTGATGTGCTGCGTCGCGGCTGCCATCGCCGGGTCATCGGTCATCGTGGGTATCACGTTCAGCACGATCCCCACGTTGCGTGCCTCGTGCTCCCGCAGTCGCTGCACTGCAAGGCCATGGCCCAACATGAGGTGATACGCCGCCGCGAAAGCGGCCTCCGGTTCGGTGCGGCCGGGGGCGAAGTATCCGGCGGCGTATCCCAAGAAGGACGCACACCAGGGTTCATTGAGCGTGGCCCACCGCTCGACACGATCGGCGTACCGCTCACCGACCACACTTGCGTAGTCGGCGAACGCCTGCGCGGTCGCTCGGTTAGTCCAGCCTCCGGCATCTTCGAGTTCCGATGGAGTGTCCCAGTGGAACAAGGTCGCAACCGGTGCGATGCCACGCTCAAGAAGGCCGTCGATGAGCTGGTCGTAGAAGTCGAGCCCGGCTTCGCTCGCTGTCCCGCGACCGCCGGGGATGATCCGGGGCCAACTGAAGGAGAACCGGTAGGCATCGACGCCAAGCCAGGACAGTAGGTCGAGGTCCTCGCTCAGCCGATGCACGTGATCACAGGCCGGTTCACCGCTTGCACCATCGACAATCTTCCCCGGAATAGCGGCGAAGTCATCCCAGGTGCAACGCCCACGACCGGCGAGGTCTCCTTCGATCTGCCACGCGGAGGTCGCCACGCCCATTTCGAAGTTCGGTGGGATGTCTAGGTCCAAAATCGCGTTGGCGTCGTCGTTGCTGGCTTCGTCGTTGCTGGCTTCGTCGTTCATCTTGGCCCTCCCCTCCATCATCACCATCCTCCCTCCCCAAAACGTTTCCCCCGGAATCCGGGGGAAACGCGTAGTCTCAGGCCGATTCCGGGGGAAGCGAAGCGAATCCCCCGGATTCCGGGGGAAACGGTTAGCCCTTGACGGAGCCGGCGAGCAGGCCGCGGACGAAGTACCGCTGGAGCGCGAAGAACACGATGAGCGGAACCACAATCGCAATGAACGCACCAGCGGTAATGAGGTGCAGCTGCGCACCGTAGGTCCCCTTGACATTGGCCAAATACGCCGTCACCGGAGCTACGTCGGGTGTGCCACCGGCGAACGTCAACGCCACCAGGAGGTCGTTCCACACCCATAGGAACTGGAAGATCGCAAAGGACGCAATCGCAGGAACCGACAGCGGCAGCACGATCTTGCGGAAGATCAGGAAATGGCTAGCCCCATCCACTCGCGCTGCCTCCATCAGATCACGCGGCAGTTGCGCGATGAAATTGTGAATGAGGAAGATTGCAAGGGGCAGCGCGAACATGGTGTGTGCTATCCACAGCGGAATGTAGGTTCCAGCAAGAAGGGACTGTTCTGACCCTGGCCGGTTCAAATCGGGGAAAATTGGGATCGGGCCCAGGCTCCAACCGAGGTTGAACATCTGCAGCAGGGGTAGCAACGCCATCTGCAACGGAACAACCTGTAGCGCGAAGATGCCGAAGAACAAACCCGTTGACCACTTGAAGCGCACCCACGCCAACCCGTAAGCAGCCATGCACGCCAACGTCAAAGGGAAGATGGCAGCAGGAATCGCGATCGCGAAGGAATTGAAGAAGTAGGGCGTAATGCCGCTAGGGATCGTGCTGCCCCCGGTAATGACTTCGGCGTAGTTGCTCAACGTAACCGCCGGATTGGTGAAGAAGGTCCACCAGCCTGAGTTCTGCGCATCTGCTGCTGGGCGCAGCGAGGTGATCAATAGGCCCAAAGTCGGGATCGTCCACACGAACGTGATGAGGATGACAACGAAGGATGCCCACGGGCTACTGAGCTTGCGGCGGGCTGCTTGCGGAATGGACTCCTTCTCTAACGGATCCACATCCGGCAAGCGGGGCATTTCATGTGCTTCAACACTCATCGTGTGGCCCGGTCCTTCCTGAGTTGAACAACGTTGAACACGATGAGCGGAATCACCGCGACGAATAAGACCACCGCTAGGGCGCTACCGCGACCAACGTTGAACTGCACGAACGCTTGCGCGTACATCTCATTGGCAACGATCTGCGTTCCATAGTTGCCGTTGGTCATGACGCGCACGATGTCGAAGATCTTTAGGACCGCAAACATGATGGTGGTCACGACCACGATCAATGTGGCCCGGATCATCGGGATCGTTACCCGGGAGAAGAGTTTCCAACCCGTCGCGCCGTCAAGTTCGGCCGCCTCGACGACATCCGTAGGTATCGCCTTGATAGCTGCGGAAAGCACGACCATCGCGAAGCCAACCTGGATCCACACCATGATGACCATGAGCAGGTAGTTGTTAAACGGCTGCCAGAGCAACCACTTGGGTGGGTCATCGACACCTAGCCACATGACGATCTGGCTCAGGAGTCCGACCTGCGGCCTATCGGGAGACCGGTACTCGTAGACCAGACTCCAGATGATGGATGCTCCGACGAACGAGATCGCCATCGGCATGAAGATGAGCGACTTCGCGATGGCTTCCCGGCGCATTCGATCAAGAAGCAGCGCAAGTGTGAGACCTAACGCTGTCGCGGCAATCGGCGTGATGACGATCCACAGAATCGAATTTACGATGATGTCGAACTGGGAATCAAAAATCCACTGATAGTTCGCCCAGCCGACAAACTCGCTACCGGATGGGTCCTGCGTGCTGGCGATGATCGTGCGCACCGCGGGGACGATCAACCCCATGATCAGCAAGATCACGGCAGGCCCGAGGAATACCGCGATCGCCACTGGTCGGGACATGCGCCCGCGCGCCCGTGAGCCGACGAAGAACAGCAGCGCGATGAGGGCGCCGAAGATGACAACGCCCAAGAAACCGGACCAAAGCTTTTCCAGCCCGGTGAGCAGTTCCTCCACCCGCGCCCCTCCTTCGCAGCTTGTTCGAGGGCTCTAGATACGACAACTGCCGGGGCCTGGACGGTACTCCCGCCGGGCCCCGGCAGTCAGCGATTCACAGAACTGTGATCGTCGTTTGCCGCTAGGACGCTGGCCACGCCGCGTCGATATCGGCGAGGACTTCAGCTGTTGGCTTGTCCTCGGCGAACCACGCGGTCATCTGCGTCCACATTTCACCAGCACCGACCGCAGCCGGCATCAGATCCGAGGCATCGAAACGGAAGATGCCGTTCGGGTCAGTGAGGAACTCAGCCGACAACTGATCGATGGAATCGGCTGCGTAGGTGTCCAGCGGCACGCCGCTGTTCGCAGACACCCAGTTACCCAGGGCGGCCTTCTTGGTGTGGAAGTCCGGGCTGGCCATGTAGGTCTGGACAGCGGCCACCTCGGGACGGTCAGCGAAGGCAGCTACGAACTCGCCGCCACCGACAACCGGCTGCGGGAATTCCGAGCTGATTTCCGGCAGGTAGAACGCGTAGGCCGTGCCATCCGGGCCGACCGTGGCGTTCTCATCGAAGTTCTGCCAGAAGTTGGCATAGAACGACGCCTGCTGCAGCATGCCGCACTCACCGGCCGGAATGCCGGCACCGGCATCCTGGAACGGAGTCAGCGCGATGGTCTGCACATCGCCATACCCACCGTTGACGTACTCAGGGTTCTTCATCCAACCCGCGATGGTGTCCATCGCGGCCTCGACCTCAGGTGACTGGAAGAGCAGCTCGTGGCTGACCCACTGGTCGTAGACATCGCCGCCATACAGGCGCAACATGACCTGCTCAAGCCAGTCGGTGGCTGGCCAACCGGTCGCCCCGCCGGACTCCAGGCCACCACACCAAGGCTTGATGCCGTCAGCAACCATCTGGTCGGACAACGCCCAGAGCTCGTCCCAGGTGGTGGGAACTTCGTAGCCGTTCTCGGCGAAGACCTGCGGGGAGTACCACACGAAGGACTTCATGTTTGAACCGAGCGGGGCCGCGTAGAAGGTACCGTCAACGGTGCCGTAGCCCTTCCATGCTGGGTTCCAATACTCGTCGACCAAGGCTTCGGTTGCAGCCGGAGCCGCGACCGGACCGCCGTCGGCTACGAGCCGCTCGAGCAAGCCGGGCTGCGGAATCCATGCGATGTCGGGGGCGTTGCCACCGGCGATTCGGGTGGGCAACTGCGCCTCGAACTGGTCGCTGGCCTCGTAGACAATGTCGATGCCGGTGCACTCTTCGAACTGCGCCCAAGCTTCTTCGAACAATTGTTGCTCTGGGGGCAGGATGGAGGTGAAGACATTCACCGTGGTTCCCTCATTGCCCATGTAGTCGGCATAGGCCTCGCAGCCTGCCGCCATGTCACCGCCACCGTCGTCTGTGGCGTCTTCACCGCCGGAGTCCTCCGCCGTCTCTTCGGCAGCGGTGTCCTCGGCCGTGCTGTCGCTCGCGGAATCATCGCTGCCACCGCACGCGGCAAGCAGCATTCCGGCTGCCAGCCCACCCGCGAGGAGCGCCATCCCACGACGCCGCTTGATTGCGGTCATGGATTCTCCTTGCCTGACGTTGACGCCCAGGAGGGTCCTCGGCGCGTAAACGTGTTCATAGTCCTCCGCGACACCACCGCAAGCAACCTGTAA
>DASYOJ010000216.1:0-13406 GCA_036007925.1 Candidatus Nanopelagicales bacterium | reverse complement strand
TCCACACGTTTTGTCCGCGCTTACCCATGACGATCGCGGTACCGGTGTCTTGGCACATGGGGAGCACACCCCCTGCCGAGACGTTCGCGTTCTTCAGCAGATCCAAGGCAACGAAGCGATCGTTGGGGCTCGCCTCAGGGTCGTCCAAGATGGAAGCCAGTTGCGCAAGGTGCGCCGGGCGCAATAGGTGCGAGATGTCGCGCATCGCCTCGAAGGTGAGCAGTCGTAGCACTTCAGGGTCGATCTGCAGAAATGTGCGGCCGGCCGCCTCGAGAGTCTTGATGCCTTCGGTGGTGATGAGCCGGTAGGAAGTCGGGTCCTCGCCAGCTGCCTCGTGGGGGAGTAGATCGGTGTACGCGAAATCAGTCACAGCACCAGGGTAGGCCCGAGGCTTGTTGCTGTGTTGACGAGATATGGATGGTGGGGCCCTAGGTGCCTGTTCCGTGGAAATCCACGCTGGCGTAGGTAGACAACTTGGCAAGCCGATGTTCGCTTTTCACTTCACGAATCGTGCCGCTCTTGCTGCGCATGACGATCGAGTGTGTGGTGGGACCCGCGGGCTCGTAGCGGACCCCTTCCATAATTTCCCCGTCGGTGATTCCGGTGGCGCAAAAGAAGATGTTGTCCCCGCCGACGAGATCTTCGGTGGTCAAGACTCGGTCGAGATCGTGGCCGGAATCCAACGCGGCCCGGCGTTCGGCATCGTCACGCGGCCACAGTTGGGCCTGGATGCTGCCGCCGAGGCAACTCATGGCGCAGGCGGCGATGATGCCCTCAGGGGTGCCGCCAATGCCGGCCAGCAGGTCCACTCCCGTCCCGTGGCGCGCCGCCATGACAGCTCCAGCAACGTCTCCATCGACGATGAACTTGATCCGAGCCCCCGCTCGCCGAACCTGTTCGACCAGGTCGTCGTGTCGTGGCCTGTCCAGGATGCACACCGTGAGGTCGGCGACTTGCTCGCCTTTTGCCTTGGCGACCTGTTGCAGATTCCATTCGATCGGTGCCGTGATGTCGATCGCATCCGCGCTGTCCGGTCCAACAACGAGTTTGTCCATGTAGAAGACCGCACTGGGATCGAACATCGCACCGCGCTCGGCAACAGCGATAACCGCGATCGCATTCGTCATCCCCTTGGCCGTCAGTGTGGTGCCGTCGATGGGATCCACCGCGACATCGACCTCAGCACCCGAGCCGTCACCTACACGCTCGCCGTTGAACAACATAGGGGCGTCGTCCTTCTCACCTTCCCCGATGACCACGACACCGTCCATGGACACACTGCCGATTAGTTGACGCATCGCGTTAACGGCTGCGCCATCTGCGCCGTTTTTGTCGCCCCGCCCTACCCAGCGTGCAGCGGCCATGGCGGCGGCTTCGGTGACCCGCACGAGTTCGAGGGCCAAGTTGCGGTCGGGTGCTTCCGGTATCGAGGTGGTAGGACCGCCGGTCATTTCGACAGCGTAGCCAGGGCGCGGGGATCTCGTGGGACCCATCGCGAGATGGTTGTCGATGGCGCATGATGTCCCGGTGAGCACACCTGAGCCAACGGGGCGGCCGATGCGCGGGCTGCGCCAAAGCGTGGGGGACATGCTGCGCTCCATAGCGGTGGTGCTCGGTGTTGTCGGCGTGATCTTGCTGGTCACCTGGCGGCCTCAGCCGGACCCGGTGCGGGAAGTACCTGTTGAGCCGGTGGCGATCATCGCCAGTGCGCAGGCTGATTTTCCCGTGTTCGTCGTGGACGCCCCGTATGCGGGGACGGTCACCAGCGTGCGTTGGGAGTCCACACCGGAATCCGATGGGGAAATGGTGTGGCACGTGGGCTACGTGACTCCTGAAGAGGAGTACTTGCAGTTGAGTCAGTCCCTCGCGGATTCAGCCACCTACTTGGCCGAACAGACCACCGATGGGGAGATCTTGGAAACGTACGAGGACCTCCCGGCTGCCGTGCAAAGTCTCACCGGTGAAGGGTGGGTTCCCTGGCAGCAAGGGGACAGGCGCTCGCTCGTGCGCGAGAACGATGGTTCAACCACGATCCTGACCGGCACCGCCCCCTGGTCCGACCTGGCCGAGGCCGCCTCGCACCTGGTGTTCCCGTAACGCGGAACTTATTCGCCTACGTGGCATCTTCCTGTGAGATCTGTTCGGCAGCTTGGGCAAGTTTCTCGCGCGCTTGATCCAGCCACTGCGTGCAGACTGCGGCCGCCTTCTCGCCCTGTTCCCACATTCGTAAGGACTCTTCCAAGGACAGGCCACCGGCTTCAAGTGAGGCAACAATCGAAGCAAGTTCCTCGCGGGCTTGTTCAAAGGATTGACTAGTGCTCATTCGGCCTCCTGCGATCGGGCGGTTACTTCAACGGTCAGCGAACCTCGCTGCACACGGACTTCGAGTTCTTCCTTCGCTTCCACCTCGGAAGGGTTGCGGACAACGCTTCCATCTGCGCGTTGAACCACCGCATAGCCACGCTCGAGGGTGGCCATCGGGGATAGCCCCCGGGCGCGGGCCAGGAGGTGGTCGACGTCGGCCGAAAGCGTCTGGATGCGATTGTGCAGCGAACGCTCAGTTCGGCGGCGGGCGTCATCGATCCAGGTCGCCTCCGTATCAAGACGCCGCTGTATGGCAGAACGCCCGCGAGTTAGAAGTCCGCTCACCAGGGCGTCTTGCTCTATGAAGGACGGAACGATGCGTTTGCCCGCATCGGTGGGTGTCGAGGCTCGATAGTCGGCTACGTGGTCAAGAATGGGATTGTCTTGTTCGTGGCCGATCGCGCTGACGATAGGAGTTTGCGCGGTCGAAACAGCACGCACGAGTGATTCATTGCTGAAGGGCAAGAGGTCCTCGACGCTGCCTCCACCGCGCGTGATGACAATGACGTCGATCAGGGGATCGGCGTCGAGTTCAACAAGTGCATCGGTGACCTCGCGAACGGCGTTTACTCCTTGTACCGCCACTTCACGGATATCGAACTCGGCGGCTGGCCATCGATCCCGTGCATTGACCACGACATCGTGCTCGGCATCGCTGCCCCTCCCGCAAATGAGTCCGATCCGCCGAGGAAGGAAGGGAAGTGGCTGCTTGCGCTCGGGCGCGAACAGTCCCTCAGCGGCCAAGGTGGCTTGCAACTGCGCCAAACGTGCGAGTAATTCGCCGATGCCGACGGACTTGATGGTGCGGGCCCGAAGCTGCAAAGTGCCGCGACCAGACCAGAACTCCGGTTTGGCCCACACCACAACGCGCTGGCCGATTTCCAGTGGTGGCTCCATTCGGGCGAGCAGATCGGCATCTGCCACCACGCTCACCGACACGTTGGCCTCGAGGTCACGAAGAGAAAGAAACTGGACACGAGCGCGGGGACGCTCCTTGAAATCGGCTACCTGCCCTTCGATCCACACAGCGCCTAGGCGACCAATCCACTCACCGATCATCTGCGAGACCGTGCGAACGGGCAGCGGCGATTCGGGTCCGGAGTCTTGCGCCATGGAGGCAGCGTAGGTGCGCCCTTGCCGATGAGGTGGCGATGCATACGATGGAGGGGTGAGTAACGAGCGGTCTGCCGAACGCAAGGTCCTGCTAGCCGCCCCTCGGGGGTACTGCGCCGGCGTGGATCGGGCGGTAGTGACGGTCGAGAAGGCCCTGAATCTGTACGGGGCTCCGGTCTACGTTCGCAAACAGATCGTGCACAACAAGCACGTTGTCGAGACGCTGGAAGCGCGCGGGGCGATCTTCGTTGATGAGGTCGAGGAAGTACCCGAAGGGGCCACCGTCGTGTTCTCCGCCCACGGTGTAGCGCCGGAGGTTCACCACCAGGCCGCCGATCGTGGGCTGAAGACCATCGATGCCACCTGCCCCCTGGTAACCAAAGTCCACGCGGAGGCCAAGCGCTTCGCGTCCGAGGGTTACGACATCGTCTTGATCGGACACGAGGGGCACGAAGAAGTAGTGGGCACCATGGGAGAAGCTCCGGAGTCGATGACCCTCGTGGAGGATCTCGAAGCCGCTCGTTCGATCGAGGTGAAGGATCCCGACAAGCTCGTATGGCTCTCGCAAACCACTTTGTCGGTAGACGAGACTTTGGAAACGGTCGATGTCCTCAAGGAGCGCTTCCCCAACTTGATGAGCCCCCCGAGTGATGACATCTGCTACGCCACCCAAAACCGCCAGGTAGCGATCAAGGAAGTAGCCGAAGGTAGCGACGTGGTGATCGTGGTCGGTTCGGGCAACTCCTCCAATTCGGTGCGGCTGGTGGAGGTCGCGCTGGAGGCCGGGGCAGGAAGCGCCTACCTTGTCGATGCCGCATCGGAGATCGACCCGGTGTGGCTGGAGAACGCCACTACCGTGGGTGTCACGAGCGGGGCGTCGGTTCCTGAAATCCTGGTGTCGGAAGTCTTGAACTACCTTGCGGAGAAAGGTTTCGGCACAGTCGAGCAAGTCGAGACCGCCGAAGAGACCCTCGTTTTCGCACTCCCACCGGAATTGCGCAGGGACATCAAGGCCGCAGCTGCGTCAGCCGAGGCGTCGGCGTAACGCCACGATCACCAACGCGGCGGCCGTCGAGCCGACGATCCACACCCAACTCGCACCGAGTAGGAAGAACAAAACCACCAGGCGCCCCGAGAAGTCATTGGCGCTGATGCCGACCTGACCTGCGGTGATTGCAGCGATGAAGAAAGCGATCGGTGGTGCAAAAATCGCATTCACAGCGTCGGACGTGCGCACCGCGAAGGCCGCGAAGATGGACACGATCACTAGTCCGATACCGGTAACCACGCCCGGTTCCCCGCCGAAGAACAACGTCTCACCGAAGGCAAGGATGATGGTCACGCCGATCGTGACCGCGTAAACACCAAGCCCGGTCAATGTGCCACTTCCCATCGGGGTCCGGCGGTCGCGTTCGCGGCCGGGATCCGACGAACGTTCCTCGCGCCCGCGCCTACCTGTGGTGGCCGGCGGTGGTGAGGACATCACCTGCAAGGCGGGCGCAGGCTCACCGCTCGCGGCAACCGGCAGCGCAACTGCCGGTGGGAACGCCTCGGGTGCGGGGCTTTCGTTGACTGCGTGATCTCTCTCGGGGTCGGGGGCGACATCTGGGCTCCGGGACAAGGTGCGTAGCCGGCGGGCCTGCATCGAGCCGACGGCAACGAGCGCCTCGGGCACTTCGGGCGCCCCGCGGCTGCGGAACAGCCGACCTTCCTTTGGGTCTGGCGGCGGCGCTGCTGGTTGATCCGTCGCCGGTGGCTCCGCCGGCGGCGGCAAAGGAGGGTCGTCTTGCCCGGCGGTCGGGACGGGGACGAGCGGTTCCCAATCCTCCTCGATGGCCGGGGGCGGTGGCGAACTAGGCAAGGGTTCAGCCGGTGGGTCGTCGTCGCGGAACAGGTGTGCGAACTCCTCATCCCAGCGGTCTTGGTCGATCCCAGGACCCTCGTGCTCGCTCACGGGAGGCCACGCTACCGCCGAACGGGCAGTATCTCGACGCTCAACGGGCACTCCCCGCGCATCGAGTGGTCAGGTCACGCCACCTAGGATTGCCGGTCGTGGCGCTCACTATCGGCATTGTTGGCCTGCCGAACGTTGGTAAATCGACCTTGTTCAATGCGTTGACGAAGAACGAGGTGCTTGCTGCGAATTACCCCTTCGCCACGATCGAGCCGAACACCGGAGTGGTGGGCGTACCCGATGAGCGGCTCGGGAATCTCGCGACCATTTTCGATTCGGCGGAGATCATCCCCGCGACCGTCACGTTCGTGGACATCGCTGGCATCGTCAAAGGCGCTTCGGAAGGTGCCGGGCTCGGTAATAAATTCCTGGCCAATATTCGTGAATCCAACGCGATCTGCCAGGTTCTGCGTGCCTTCCATGATGACGACGTTGTCCACGTGGAAGGTCGTATCTCTCCAGCAGAGGACATGGAGACGATCAACACTGAATTGATCCTGGCAGATCTGCAAACGTTAGAGAATGCGATCCCTCGGCTGACGAAGGAAGCGCGGAACGACAAGTCGAAGGCACCGATGCTCGCATCGGCCGAGCAGGCGGCAGAGGTCTTGAACTCAGGGACGACGCTTTTCGCCGCCGGGTTCGACACCGAACCCATCAGCGAACTTTTCTTACTCACGGCTAAACCGTTCTTATACGTCGTGAACTGCGATGAAAACCAACTCGTCGATGAGGACTTCAAGCAACAGATGCGCGAACTCGTAGCGCCCGCCGAAGCGGTGTTTTTGGACGCGAAAGTTGAATCCGAGCTCGTGGAATTGTCTGCCGATGAGGCTTTGGAGCTCCTGCAATCAGTAGGTCAACAAGAATCCGGACTCGATGCGCTCGCTCGCGTGGGTTTTGAAACCCTGGGTCTACAGACTTACCTCACGGCTGGGCCGAAGGAAGCGCGAGCCTGGACGATTCCCAAGGGTGCTACTGCCCCGGAGGCGGCTGGGGTCATCCATACCGACTTCCAAAAGGGTTTCATCAAAGCCGAGATCGTGTCCTTCGGTGAATTGGTCGATGCAGGTTCGATGGCCGAGGCCAAGTCGCGCGGGAAAGTCCGCATGGAGGGCAAGGACTACGTCATGACTGATGGAGACGTAGTGGAGTTCCGCTTCAACGTCTGAGTTGTCGCCTTTCGTCGTATTGCGGCACGCATAGAGTGGTTTCGTGGATAACTTCCTGTACTCCGTTGAGCGCGAATTCGATATCCCCGTCGAGGTGTTGTGGGACGCCTGGGTGGATCCAGTTGCCCTAGAGGCCTGGTACCACCCGTTGGACTTGTCGTGTGTGCCTGGCTCGGTCGTCTCCGATCCCATCGACGAGGGGGAGTGGTCCGTTGCGGTGGATGTGCCGGACTACGACTTTGTTGCGTACTTCTATGGCCGCTATACCGCTGTGGTGCCGCACAAGCGCCTGGACCACACGATGCACTACACGCAGTCTGCTGATGAGTTCGCGCAACGGGATGAATCGACTGAGTTTCACGTGGCGCGCATCGAGTTCGATAACCGTGGCATGCGTAGCTGGGTGAAGTTCACCCAATTCGGGGAAATGCCCGAGAGCGAAGCGGCCCGCGCCCAGGAAGGTATGGAAGGTTACTTCGATTCGCTGGAGCGCTTCTTGACCGTGACGTCCTAGTCCCTACTGCGCCTAGTTGACGTTCACGTGGCCGTCGTACGTCGGCTCTCGCGCCACTGCACCCACGCCGAGGTGCACCACAGGGCCCACACCACCAAGACCGGCTGGAACAGCAGGCGTACGAAGCGCGCGGCGTCGGAATCAAGCCCGAAGGCATCTGTGCCGGTAAGAAATTGCGATATGTTGCCCGGGAAGATCGCTACGAAAAATGCTGCGGTGATCCAACCGACCGCGGCCCGGTAGCGCTGCGGAGCGAAGATCAAAGCTGCCGCAAGCACGATCTCCATAACCCCCGAAATAGCGATAACTGCCTCGGGCGCAGGCATCCACAAGGGCACCTGAGCTCGGAATGCCTCGGCGTTCACGAAATGGCCGATGCCCGCGAACAACAGCGCGCCGCCAAGACCTATTCGACCGATGAACCGCAGCACTCCCTGAGCATGCCAGGGGCCTACGTCTACTGTTCGCAGGTGCCCACCAGAGAAGACCTGCGCAACATCGCCATCATCGCCCACGTCGACCACGGCAAGACCACGCTGGTTGACGCCATGCTGTGGCAGTCCGGGGCATTCCGGGAGAACCAGGATGTTGCCGAACGGGTGATGGACTCCATGGACCTCGAACGGGAAAAGGGCATCACCATCCTGGCGAAGAACACCTCGGTGCGTTATGTGGGCCCATCAGCCCCCGAAGGCGGCGTGACCTTCAACATCATCGACACCCCCGGCCACGCGGATTTCGGCGGTGAGGTGGAGCGCGGCTTGGAGATGGTTGATGGCGTGGTCCTGCTGGTCGATGCTTCGGAGGGCCCGCTGCCCCAAACCCGCTTCGTCCTGCGCAAAGCCCTCGCCAAGCGACTACCGGTCGTCTTGGTCATCAACAAGGTCGATCGCAGCGACTCACGGATCAAGGAAGTAGTCGACGAGGTCTACGAACTGTTCTTGGATCTTGATGCCGATGACTCGCAGATCGACTTTCCCATTGTGTACACCAGCGCAATCGCCGGGCGGGCCTCCACGACCATGCCTGCCGATGGGGGTCAACCCGATAGCGAGAATCTCGAACCGCTCTTCGCAACACTGCTGACCACGGTGCCAGCGCCTTCCTACGATGCTGATGCACCACTACAAGCACACGTGACGAACCTTGATGCGTCTCCATATCTCGGTCGCCTAGCACTGTGTCGGGTGCATCAAGGAACGATCCGTAAAGGGCAGCAGGTAGCCTGGATGCGCCAGGACGGGTCGATCGACCGGGCCAAAATCGTTGAGCTGTTGATGACCGAAGCGCTGGACCGAGTGCCCGTTGACCAGGCATCGGCCGGGGATATCATCGCAATCGCTGGCCTGTCGGACATCACGATCGGTGAGACCCTGGGCGATCTAGAGGATCCGCGGCCACTGCCTGTCATCACCGTCGATGAACCCTCCATCTCGATGACGATCGGTATCAACACATCTCCACTCGCCGGACGTAGTGGTGGGACGAAGTTGACCGCGCCCATGGTCAAAGCCCGGCTCGATGCCGAAACGATCGGCAATGTCTCCATACGTGTGCTTCCCACAGAACGACCAGACACCTGGGAGGTGCAAGGGCGAGGCGAGCTGCAACTGGCCGTACTCGTCGAGATGATGCGTCGTGAAGGCTTTGAGATCACCGTCGGTAAGCCGCAGGTGGTCACGCGCATGATCGATGGCAAGATTCACGAGCCCGTCGAGCGATTGACCGTCGATGTTCCCGAGGATTACCTGGGTGTTGTGACGCAGTTGATGGCCCTTCGTAAAGGTCGTCTTGAGCAGATGGTCAATCACGGTTCGGGATGGGTTCGTATGGACTATCTCGTTCCGGCGCGCGGACTGATCGGGTTTCGCACCGAGTTCCTCACCGAGACTCGAGGCACCGGGCTGCTGCACCATGTCTTCGATCGGTACGAACCATGGCATGGGGAACTGCGAACCAGGCCGTCAGGCTCTCTCGTGGCTGATCGCAGTGGCCAGACAACTGCATTCGCGCTCGCGAATCTGCAAGAACGCGGAACGATGTTCGTTGGGCCGGGAACGGAAGTGTATGAAGGGATGATCGTTGGCGAGAACGCCCGATCTGACGACATGGACGTTAACCCCACCAAGGAAAAAAAGCTCACCAATATGCGTTCGAGTACCAGTGAGGTCCTTGTTCCGTTGATTCCTCACCGGGAACTGTCCTTGGAGCAAGCATTGGAATTTTGTCGCGAAGATGAGTGCGTGGAAGTAACACCTTCTGCCGTGCGCATGCGTAAGGTCCTGCTCGATGTGACCGACCGAGTCAAGGCCAGCCGTAAGAAGAAGTAGTTGTCACGAAAGATGACGACGAAAGAACTCCACCTCGGTCAGCAGCAGATTCTCGGCGATCACTTCTTGTGGAGTCATATGCGTGACGCCACTAAGCGGAAGCACGTTGTGCGATTTGCCGGCAGCCAGTAGTGCGCTGGACATCTGCAGTGTGTGTGCGGCGAGCACGTTGTCATCGGCGAGTCCGTGGATGAGTAGTAAGGGTCGAGTCAGATCCCCAGCACGGTTGAGTAGCGATGTGCCCTCATACGGGCTGTCGTCGTCGTTGGGATTTCCGAGGTATCGCTCGGTGTAGGCGGTGTCATACAGCCGCCAATCGGTAACGGGTGCTCCCGCGACTGCGGCATGGAAGACATCGGGTCGATCCAAAACCGCCAAGGCGGCCAGGTATCCACCGAAGGACCAGCCGCGGATGCCCACGCGTGTCGTATCCAAGGCTGGCTCACTGTCAGCAAGAGCCTGCACGGCATCGACTTGGTCCTGCAATATCGGATCGGCGAGATCGTGGAAGACCGCGAACTCCCAGTCGGGTCCACGTCCAGGAGTCCCGCGGCCATCGGTAACGACCACCGCGAACCCCTGATCGGCAAGCCATTGCTCGGTCAAGAAGGCCTGCAGCGCCTGCACCACTCGCTGAGCGTGCGGCCCGCCGTAAGGGCTGCAGATCACCGGCCAACGCATGCCTGGTTGATGGTGGCTGGGCAGCAGCACCGCCGTGCGCAGTTGCCGCTCGCCGACGATCCTCAAGCGAGGAGCGGGTCGTATCGACGGGGCTTCTGCGAGTGACGTGATGGGGATCAAGCGATCGCCGGTCACGATAGTGGCCCGTGCTCCGAGTTCGTCGAGAGATGCACTGACGTGGACCATCACCTCACCTGCAACCGCGGCTGCATGCCAACCGCTGTCGGGAGAAAGCAGTTGGCTTTCCCCAGAGAATTCGATACGGGCGATGAAGCGTGAAGTTGGTTCATACGCTGCCTGCACGATGGCAGCGTCTTCTTGGATGTCGAGCACGGCTTCGATATTCATCCCATGTGGCGAGATGGGTCGCCCATCGCGCATCAATCGAAACGCACCATCGTCGACCGCTACCTCAATCAGCGCTCCAGTGTCATCGGTAGCAGGAACTCCGGCAACAACGCTGACCCAAGGTGTTTGCTCACGGACGGTCCGTGGCGTGAGTTGATCATCGGTCAACTGCAAGATGAGTTGGCTTTGCTGATCCCGACTCAACGCAGAGACGATGACGGCCCCGTCTTTCGAGATTTCCACATTCGATAGGTAGCAATAGGTGTCGTGATCCCAAGACAAGTCGGTGATAGTGCCGTCGATGGTGATGTGATGCAGGGAAACACGGGCATTCGAGGTGCCGGCCGCGGGGTATCGATGCGCTGCTGGCTCACGAGCAGGTTGCGCGGGATCACCGATCCAGCGGACATCGACAGCGGTTTCATCCACACGTTCGACAATCACCGCAGTCGAATCCGGAAGCCACCACAAGCCCTTGTGGCGGTCAAGTTCCTCCGCGGCGATGAAGTCGGCCAGGCCCCACGTGATGGACTCAGGTTCGGTGGGAGTGAGGCACGCGGTTTTTCCGGTAGCGGCCTGAATAAGGTGGACGCGCGCGTCGGCCACGTAGGTGACGTACTGCCCATCGGGGCTGATCTGAGGATCGACTGCAGCCACATTGGTCGTGAGAACGGCGATTGTTCCGTCATCAAGGCATGCTCGATACACCGTGCCATCCACCGCGAACGCGGCGAAGGTGCCCGCGGAATCGAGGGAATAAGTAGTGATGCCTTCGGTGACCTCCCGCAATCGTTCGCGGCGAGCTAATTCGGCTGCGGGAATCTCTCCAGCGACAGGTAGGTCCTTCGCGCGAACGGCTTGTTGCTCCGCATAATCGCTGGTGCTGTCCGCGAACCACAGGTCGCCAGCAGCCGTGCGGCCATCGGCGGCGCGGATGAAAACGACCCTGGTACGACCATCGGGATTCATGCGGATGCCAAATGCCCGCGGTGCACCCAACCGGAACCCGCGGGTCCGAGCACGCTGACGGGGGAAACTCTCTCGTTCACCGACCATGGGCCCATCGTGCCCGAGCCAAGTAGCCTGGGCCGGTGAGTTCGGATCGACGCCTGCTTGTGGTGCACGCGCACCCCGACGACGAAACCATCGG
The DNA here is from genome assembly GCA_036007925.1 of Candidatus Nanopelagicales bacterium. Classification (GTDB taxonomy): domain Bacteria; phylum Actinomycetota; class Actinomycetes; order S36-B12; family S36-B12; genus S36-B12. Next base: position 1,780 of record DASYOJ010000216.1, on the reverse strand, counting down.
AACGGGCGCCACGATGGCCAAATACGCGGCCCAAGGCGTGCACGTGACGCTCGTCACCTGCACCCTGGGCGAAGAGGGCGAAGTGCTCGTACCTGACCTCGAACACCTCGCTGCCGCTCACGATGATGCTTTGGGCCAGCACCGGATCGGCGAACTCGCCGAGGCCATGGCCATTCTCGGAGTCGATGACCACCGCTTCCTCGGCGGCGCGGGGCGCTTTAGGGATTCGGGAATGATGGGTGTGGAGAGCAATCAACGCCCCGATTGCCTGTGGCGTGCCGATTTGCTCGAGGCGGCTACCGAACTCGTGGCGGTCATCCGCGAAATCCGGCCGCAGGTTGCCGTGACCTACGACGATTTCGGTGGGTACGGGCACCCTGACCACATTCAGGCGCATCGCATCACGCACTACGCGGTGGCGCTCGCTGAATCCGCCTCGTTCCGCCCGGACCTCGGTGATGTTTGGTCAGTAGAGAAGATCTACTGGACGGCATTCCCCCGCAGCATTATTCGCGAAGGAATTCAGGCACTCCAAGATGCCGGATCTGATTCGGAATTTGCTGCGATGAATCCTGACGACCTGCCCTTCGCGTGTGAAGACTCGTTGATCACCACCGAGATCGAAGGATCGGAGTTCATCGACGCGAAGATGGCTGCGCTAGCTGCGCATCGAACGCAAGTCACTGTCGATGGAGGTTTTTTTGCCTTGTCGAACAACTTGGGAAGCCAGGTGTGGGGGACGGAGTACTACCGGTTGGCTCGGGGAACTGCCGCACCAGATCCAACCCATGGGAAGGAAAGCGATTTATTCGCTGGGATCGCCTAGTGGTTCGTGCTCGTCGAGTAGCGGCGTTGCTGCTGGCGCTGGTGATTGGCGTTGTCATCGGAGTCACCGGAGCGTTCATCCAGGCGCATCGGTTCGTCCTCACAGCGGATGGGCGTTACCTCGTGATCCCGTGGGGCGCGGTTGTTGTCGTCGTTGTCCTTTTGCTTGTGATTCGTACGGCGGCGACAGTTACCGGCCTACGGGCAGCGGCCTGGCTGTTGCTCGCCGGTTGGCTTGCGACCACCATCTTCTTGGCTTCTGAGACATCCTCCGGGGACATCGCTCTCAGTAGTGGGCCGCGGCAATGGGGCTACTTGTTCGTCGGTGTTGTCTTTGGCTCGGCTCTTGCTACGTTCCCCCCGCGTTCACTTCGGGCAGCTAGCCACGTTCCAGGCCGGGAAACAGCACTCTGAGAACCGAGGAAGGTTCTCGAAACCGAACGTCGATCTCCGACGTCCGATGGATATGAACTGTGGTCGGACCGGTCCTTGCGGGCTAGGCCAGCGCGTTGCTTACCATGGTGGGCCAGGTGTAGACCACAAGTCCAATGAGCGATGGGTAGGTACATGGGGGAAGAGGTTCCAGTGACCGACAGCCACCGACGGGCGTGGCGGCCTTCTCGCATTCAGATCATCGCCGGTTCGGTGTTCGGTGGTGTGGTCGTTGTGGTTGGGCTGTTGTTCGCCGTCACGGCGCTCATGGGTCCGATCGTCCCGCCAGGCACCACCGTTAACGGCGTGGACATCGGTGGGATGGGCCGCGATGCCGCGATCGAGACCGTGCGAGATGAAGTTGCGCGACCGGCTGGTGAACCACTGGAATTCGATAACGCCGGCGAGATCCTCATCGTCAAGCCACGTCAGGCCGGCGTGTGGGTGAACGCCGTGGAAACGGTGGAACCGCTCTTGCGGCGCTCGTGGAATCCGTTGGCACGGTTGTTCGGTATCGGTGGGG
>DASYOJ010000215.1:0-11586 GCA_036007925.1 Candidatus Nanopelagicales bacterium | reverse complement strand
TGACGAGCCGACGAAACAAGATGCCGCTGGAAACCAGGAGATCGTCGGAGCGCTCGCAGTACGCATAGGAACGGACGCGCCGCCCGATCAACCACCAAGCCCACACGAACGCCAGGACACCCACGCCCGCACCGATGACTGGCACTGCGGTTGGCAGATCGGTGAGTACCCACACCAGTACCAGTGCCGCGACGATAGGAAGGCTGGACAAGGTCAACACGATGCGCCGCGCGGTTACCAACTTGCCGGAGACGCGCACCCACGTGTCGGAGGAGGTGAAGGCGTCTTCGGTGTCCACAGGCGCCATTCAACCAGCGTTGCGCGAATCGGCGACCAGTGCAAAGGCATCGCTGGCGATCTGGGCACTGGCATCGATGTCAGTCATCAGCAGCGGAACCGCGCGACACGCGATCCCACGTCCCGCAATTGCGGGAACGGCCGCTGCATCGGAGGTGTCCACCAGCCAGGCATCGAGCAGACCCCCGGATGCTCGCGATCCGTAATGCGTGGCCACGCCGGCGGCGCTGGTGTCGATTCCCTCGGCTTGTAAGCACGCATCGGCCATGCCGCGTACCGGTGCACCAGAAACGATCGGACTCACGCCGACCACCGGGGCCGGGGCCGCGACGATGGCATCGCGGATACCGGGCACGGCCAGAATCGAACCGATCGACACGATCGGGTTGCTCGGTGGGAACACGATGACATCGGCGGTGTTGATCGCTTCGAGAACTCCTGGTGCGGGCTGTGCATTCTCGATTCCCACCATCACGAATCCTCGAGCAGGAAGCCGCGCGCGGTGTTTGATCCACCATTCTTGGAAGTGCAGCGCGATCTCGTGGCCGGGATTGTCGGGGTCGTCCACCACGACATGGGTCTCGGCGCGATCGTCGCTCATGGGCAACAGCTGCACGCCCGGTTGCCAGCGTTCGCACAGCGCTGATGTCACAGCCGAGAGTGAGTATCCGGCGTTCAAACTTGCGGTGCGCACCAGGTGCGTGCCGATGTCTCGATCGCCAAGACCAAACCAGGTGGGTTCAACTCCGTAGGCTGCTAACTCCTCCTTGGCGTGGAAGGTTTCTTCTTGTCGGCCCCACCCGCGCGTGGTGTCGATGCCGCCGCCGAGGGTGTACATGACGGTGTCGAGGTCCGGGCATACCCGCAGTCCGTGAACCCAGATGTCATCGCCGGTGTTGCCGATGACCGTGACCTCATGACTGCTGTGGTCGGTTCCGGTTCGTTGTTCGAGATGGCGCAGCAAGCCTTGTAGGAAGCGCGCCCCTCCGATTCCGCCGGCCAACGCAGTGATCCGCATCCGCGAATCCAACCACTGCCACGCCGTCCCCTGAAAAGGGGACGAGAACGGGGGTAATCCCTACCGTGTGGTGCATTCCACAGCGCGACGCGCCGATTTTGGCCATTTCAGTGTCCGTTTTGGGAGCCTCGGGCTTGACGAAAACGAATCACACCCCTGTAATACAACTGGTAACAGCATTCGCAAACCGCGAGCGGGTGCGTGCTTGGGGTAAAAGAGGAGTCTGGCGTGTCCGACCGAGGAACGATCGCAGAGCTTGCGCTACTGCCGCTGTCCGATGTCGAAGAGCTCGCCTGGCAGGAAAAAGCGCTGTGCGCTCAGACCGACCCAGAGGCCTTCTTCCCGGAAAAGGGAGGCAGCACCCGTGAGGCCAAGCGGGTGTGCCTGTCGTGCGACGTTCGCGATGACTGCCTGGAATATGCCCTCGCCAACGACGAACGCTTTGGCATCTGGGGCGGGCTCTCCGAGCGGGAGCGGCGCCGGCTGAAGAAGCGCGCGGTTTCCTAAGCACATTGCTGGCCGCGCCGGGTCCGCTTGTCCCCCGGTGAGGGGCCGTACCCTGACCCGGTGACCGAGTCCCCTTCCCCCGGCGCCGTCGATGCCGCGGACCTGGAGTACAGCCCGGACGTCGATGAGGCACCGGATGCCTTCTTTGACTTCGAGGACGACACCCCGCTGCTTCCGCGTCGACGTCACTACGTCACGACCGTCGTCGTCTCCCACGACGGAGCAGTGTGGTTGCCGGCGGTCTTGACCACACTTGCGCAGCAAACCCGTCAAACGAATGACGTCATCGGTGTCGACAACGCCTCCAGCGATGCCAGCGCGCAAGTACTGACCGAATCACTCGGACCCGAGCGTGTCGTGCAGCGCGATACCAACGATGGGTTTGGCGCGGCGGTAGCCGCCGGCCTTGCAGCAGTGCCCGCAGTGGAGCCAGCGCTGCCATCAGATGTCGTGTCGTGGGTGTGGTTGCTGCACGACGACAGTGCAGCCGACCCCACATGTTTGGAACGTCTGCTGAACACCGCCGACAATCACCCTTCGGCTCTCGTACTTGGCCCCAAAGTGCTCGGTTGGCACGATCGCCGATTGTTGCTCGAAGTAGGCATCAGTGTGAATGCCGATGGGCGTCGGGTTACTGGCTTAGAAAAGCGCGAACACGATCAAGGTCAACACGATGGTGATCGGGATGTACTCGCGGTCAGCACCGCGGGAATGTTGGTGCGCCGCGATGTGTGGGATGAACTCACCGGATTCGACCCCACGTTGCCGCTGTTTCGCGATGACTTGGACTTTTGTTGGCGGGTGCACCGTGCCGGTGGGCGGGTCATGGTGGCTACCGATGCTGTCATCCATCACCGCGAGGCTTCCGCCCACGGCCGCCGCGACACCTCGGTGCGCCCCCACCGGGCAGATCGCGAAGCCGCCGTTCGAGTTTTGGTGGCCCATGCGCCTGCACCCGTGGCACCGTTCATAGCGCTGCGGCTATTCCTGGGCTCGCTGGTGCGAGCCATCGTCTACGTGATCGGCAAGGACCTACGAGCAGCCCGCGAAGAGCTCGGGGCGGTGTTTGCTGTCGCTCTACACCCCAGGCGCCTTGCTGCCGCTCGGGCTTCCATCGCGCGGACCAGTACCGAACCGGCCTCGGTCACCCGCTCGCTTCGGCCCACGACCATCGATCAGGTGCGTGAGGCAGCCGAAGCCATCGGCGGGTTGGCCGCGACGAGTTCGGCTGCTGCCCCCTCGTCTCTCAGCGCCTTGGAGTCGGGACCGATCGACGAGGAAGCTGCCTATTTGCCGGAGGACTCCTCAGGAGTTATTCGTCGGTGGTTGGCCAAGCCCGGTGTGCTGGTCACCGTGTTGCTCGTGGTGGTGGCCATCGTGTCGACGCGTGCGCTGTGGTGGGGAGAAGGGGTCCTGCAAGGGGGAGCCCTGTTGCCGACCCCTTCGGGTGCCAGCGATGTGTGGGCGACATACCTGCGCGCGTGGCACGACGTTGGGCCAGGATCCACAGCGCCGTCGCCTCCGTATTTGATCGTGATCGCAACGGTGGCCACAGCGCTGTTCGGTAATGCCGATTGGGCGATGAACATGCTGTTGTTGCTCGCGGTGCCGATCGCCGGGTGGAGCGCCTACTTCGCCGCCCGCGGCATGGTGCGCAGCACAGTGATCCGTGCCTGGATGGGGGCTGCCTACGCGCTGCTTCCGGTCATGAGCGGAGCCGTCGAGCAAGGTCGGATCGGGACGACGATCACAGCCATCGTGCTGCCGTTCGCTATTCGATCCTTCGTGCGTTTGTCGCGACGATCCGGAACGATCCGCCGCGCGGCGGGCACGGCCTTGTTGATGGCTGTCATCGTGGCCGCGACTCCGGCGGTGTGGGTGGTGGGTGTCGTCGCTGTTGTTGCAGCATCGGTCATCACGTGGCTGCGACTCAGTGACAGTGATCGCGCTGGTGCGTGGGGAATCATCGCGCGCTTCGCGATCGCGATCATCGTCCCCCTCATCGCGCTCGTGCCATGGTCGATCCACCTGCTATCGAACCCGACGTTGTTCTTGCTCGAACCGGGATTGAACATGCCGAGCATCGTGGATCCGAACCTGCGGCCCGTCGATGTGTTGTTGTTGCATCCTGGTGGCCCGGGCATGAATCCCCTGTGGACTACCGCAGGCATCGTTTTCGCTGCTGCACTGGCGCTTTTCCGGCGCGACACCATCTCGATCGTGGGCGCATGGTGGGTGTTGGCGCTGGTTGCGTTGACGATCGGAGTCACGCAAACGCTCACGACCTTGTCCGCTCCAGGATCGCTCACCGATATTCGCCCATGGCCGGGGCCGATGACGCTCGTGATGGGGTTGGCGCTGATCGCCGCGAGTGGGGTGGCGGTCGAAGGGCTACGCGAACGATTCGCCGGACAAAACTTCACGGTGGGCCAACCGCTCGCCGCAGTTGCGGCCCTTGCAGCATTGGCTGCGCCGATCGTTGCGGCGGCTTGGTGGATACCGGCAACCGATGATGTTGTAGAGCGCGCACCGGCGATAGATGTGCCAGCGTTCGTGGCGGCCGAAGCCAGCGGCCCGCAAGCACCACGCACACTGGTCGTGTCCGATAACGGAGAAGGCCAAGTCCGTTACACCTTGCTCGGGGGAACCGCCTTGATGCTCGGGGACGCCGACACCCCACCCCCGGCGAGTGTGTGGGGTCCTTTGGATCGCCACGTTGCGGACTTGGCCTCTGGTCGCGGCGGCGGCGAAGTGGACGCCTTGCGCTCCTACGGCGTGCGTTACGTCAAACTCACCCCCGATTCGTCCCGATCGATCGTCCCGGCGATCGATTCCGAACCGGGGCTGCGCCGGTTGGCCAGCGCCGATGGTGAAGTGCTGTGGCGTATCGGTGGCATCACCTCCCGCGCCCAGGTACTCGATGTGGATCCGGCGAGCGCGGAGTTCGTTCCCGCGGCGCTCGAACTTGCTCAGCCTGCAACCGTGGGCACCGATCCCTACGTGGATCAGGAGCTGCCGGAAGCCCTGGAGGTGGAAATCGGATCGCGAGTCGTGTGGATCGGCGCCACTGCCGATGACGGGTGGAGCGCAACCATCGACGAACAGCCGTTGGCACCGGCGGATCTTCCCGAACCGTTGCAGTGGTCCTCGGCTTTCGTGGTGCCCGCCGAAAGCGCGCGAGCAGATGTTGTGGCCAGCTTCGATAACGGCCCACGGCAGGTATGGCTGATCGTGCAGGCGCTGGTGATTGCCGCGCTGATCATCTTGGCGCTCCCGGAGCGGCGCGTCATCGACCCCGATCCCGATGATCCTGATGCCCCCGATGCCCCCGATGCACCGGGTGCGCCTGACGCCCTGCTGACCGGTGATGTGCCCGAACTGGCTGGGCAAGCAGCCAGCGAGCCCAGCTTGTCTGAATCTTCCGACTCATCCGACTCTGTTGACTCTTCCAACGACGACGAACAGGTGCGCGCATGAGCGACGACACGCAGGCACCCGATGAGGTGCCCAATGACGTGCCCGCCGAAGAACCCGGTGACGTATCTAGCGGTGTACCCGGTGAGGCCGCACCTGCGCAGCATTCGGGTCGACCGTGGTGGTTTCCGGCGGTAGCGGCCGGACTCGCGGTGGCCGTTGTTGTTGGCCTCGGTCAGGTGATCTGGGCCCAACCCGACCAACGCAGCGAACCGGCGTTGACCGCCGAGCCGATCCGCTCCAGCGTGTTGCTGTGCCCCGAGCCGGGCACCGGCGGCAACCTCGGCGTACGCGTCACAGCAGCCATCGTGCCCGGCCAGCCCGGACAAGATGGCAGTCCCGGGGAAGCCGGCCTGCGAACCTTGCCCGGCGCGGAATCGGCAAGTTCGAACCTGAAGGCGCCGGGGGAGCAGGGTCAGATCGAGGCGTTCGGCACGCAGCTTCCGCCGGTAGAGGCTTTCGGCGAGGGATCGTTGGCACCGGGGTTGATCGCCGATCAATGGGGGCGCGATCCCAGTGGACGCGGGCGCGGAATGGCCAGCACGGCGTGCGCGCCGGCTGCTTCGGACTTCTGGTTCGTCGGCGGCGGGGCGGTGGCCGGACGCATCACCCGGGTTGTCTTGGTCAACCCCGATGTCACCTCCGCCATCGTGGACATCATCATTCACGGTCCGGATGGGGAGATCGACACACCGACCACCCGCGGCATCGTGGTTCCCGGACAAGACCGCGTCACGATTCGACTCGATGAAGTGGCACCGGGTGTCAACGGCACCGCCTTCCACGTGATCGCGCGTTCGGGGCGGATCGGGGCGTCGGTCGACGACGAACAACGCAGCGGACTCGATGTGATCGGCACCGACTGGATCCCGGCCGCAGCCGAGCCGGCCACCACGGTGTACGTCCCGGGCGTCTTGGCCGGAGATGGTGCGCGGGTGCTGTCCATCGTGTCGACAAGCGACAACGACGCCCTTGTCAATGTTCGGATCCTCGCCCAAGACGGCAGTTACATCCCCTTCGAGCGGGGCAGCATCACGGTGCCCGCCGGGGCGGTGACCACATTGGACATGACCCCGGCGTTGCCGCCGTCCCCCGATGGCGTGCTGCCGGCCAGCATCGAACTGACCGCTGATCACCCGATCGTGGCGGGGATGCGGCAGTTCTTCGGCGGACGCAACGTGCAAAACGAAGCCTCGTTCACCGCCGGCGCGCAACCGTTCACCGGACCTGCTGCCGTGAGTGGCTTGCCGGTGCGTGCAGCTACCGATGTGAAGTTGCAGATTTCGGCGCCGATCACAGGGGTGGAAGTGGACGTGACGATGCTGCCGTTCCGCGGTGGCACGCAGGTAGCCGAGCCCACCGAACGGGTACGGGTGTCAGTGCCTCCGGGTGAAGTTCGGGTCATCACTTTCGACCCGCCCAGCGATGTGGACTGGTTCACCGGTGTCATCACCCCGGCACCGGGTTCGGGCCCGGTCCTAGCTGCCCATCGTGTCAAGGAGCGCTCGCGGTTCGGTGACCTCATCACCGGCTACCCGTGGAAACCGCTGCGCACCCGGGTGCTGGTGCCGAAGGCCTATGCAGACGAAGCCGTTGCTACTCGTTGACGTCTTCGGCGCGGCTGCTGTTCATCGTTGATTCCTCGCACTAGCGTGCCGAAGGTGAGTCGTCGCCGTTGTTCCAAGCCTTCATGCACGCAACCTGCCGTGTCGACACTCACCTACGTCTATGCCGATTCCACCGCAGTGGTCGGTCCGCTTGCCACCTATGCCGAACCGCACTGCTACGACCTATGCCAAATGCATACCGACCGGCTCACCGCACCCCGCGGCTGGGAGGTCGTGCGCATCACGCCAAATCCGGACGCGCTTAAACCCAGTAGCGACGATCTCGAAGCGTTAGCGAACGCCGTCCGTGAAGCAGCACGGCCCCGGCATGCAGTACCGGAAGCAGAGGTCGGCACCGACGAGGCATCGGCTGCTCCCGCGGGAACCCGGCGCGGGCACCTGCGGGTCGTTCCGGAGGTATCCCGGATCCCGGCCGATACCGCGACGCAGCGCCCGGCTGCGCAAGGCCGCACTCCAGATAGCCCACCTGACGGCCCACCACAAGGTTCACCACCAGGCCCAGCCCCCGGGGATTCGGGCGATCATGACCGGTTGTGGTGAGCGCCTGTCGTTAGTGCGCCGATAGCCTTACCGCGTGCGCGATCTCGATTCGATCATCAAGGCTTATGACGTCCGCGGCATCTACCCTGATCAGCTCGATGAGGATCTCGCGCATGACGTAGGCGCGGCCTTCGTCAACGTGTTGGGTATCCGCGCCGCCGATGGTGGGGCTGGTTCGGTGGTGATCGGTCACGATATGCGTCCATCCGGCCCGGATCTCGTCGCCAGTTTCGCCGAGGGAGTGCGCGAGCAAGGCTGCGATGTGGTGCTGATCGGGCTGTGCAGCACCGATGGGCTGTACTTCGCCGCAGGATCGTTGAACATGCCCGGTGCGATGTTCACCGCAAGCCACAACCCGGCTCAATACAACGGCATCAAACTCTGCCGCGCGGGAGCGGCTCCGGTTGGTCAAGAAACCGGACTGCGCGAGATCACCGAGATGATCCGCGCGGGCGTGCCGTCTTTCGATGGATCCATCGGCGAGGTCCGCGAGCAAGACACCCGCGTTGATTACGCCGCCTACCTGCGCGGGCTTGTCGACCTTTCGGGCATCCGGCCGCTGAAGGTGGTGGTCGATGCCGGCAACGGGATGGCCGGTTTCACCGTCCCTGCCGTTCTCTCCGATGAAGCTGGGCTGCCGGCGTTGCCGCTGACGATCGATGCGATGTATTTCGATCTCGACGGAACTTTTCCCAACCATGAGGCCAACCCGATCGAACCGGCGAACTTGGTCGATATCCAAGCGCGGGTGCGCGAGACGAGTGCCGATATCGGGCTGGCGTTCGATGGCGACGCCGACCGCTGTTTCCTAGTCGATGAGAAGGGCGATGTGGTCAGCCCTTCCACGCTCACCGCGTTGATCGCCGATCGTGAACTGGCTAAGCACCCGGGCTCGACGATCATCCACAACCTGATTACCTCCAAGTCGGTTCCCGAGGTCGTGATCGAGAACGGCGGCACCCCGGTCAAAACCCGCGTGGGGCATTCGTTTATCAAGGCCACGATGGCCGAGACGAATGCCGTGTTCGGTGGTGAACACTCCGGTCACTTCTACTTCCGGGATTTCTGGCGCGCCGATTCTGGACTGCTCGCCGCGATGCATGCCCTCGCCGCGCTCGGCAGCACTCCGGAGGGAACCACGCTGTCTTCGATGCTGACCAGCTACCAGCGCTACGCCGATTCCGGAGAGATCAACACCACGGTGGACGATCAAGTGGCCGTCATGGCGATGATTGAGCAGCACTTCACCGACCAAGGCGGCGTGACCACCGACCACATGGACGGTTTGACCGTGGACGGTGGTGATTGGTGGTTCAACGTGCGCCCCAGCAACACCGAACCACTGCTTCGCTTGAACGTGGAAGCCAAAGACGAGCAAGCGATGGAGCAATTGCGCGATACCGTCCTGGCCATGATGCGCGGAGGGAAGGCATGAGCCAGTACCCGAACTCCCCGCTGGGTTTATCCCCGCACCTGTGGGATGTCCTCGCCTGCCCGTGCCCGCAGCACGCGAAAGTCGAGGCCGACGAAGCGACGAGCGAGATCGTGTGCACCGTGTGTGCCACGCGTTTCCCGGTGCGCGATGGCATCCCGGTGATGTTGCTCGAGGAAGCAACACCTGGGCCCCCTGGCGTCGGGAACACCGGCAGCGGAGAACCGACGAGCTGATGCAGCTGATCGCCGGCGCCGTCAAGGACTACCCCTGGGGAGTAGTCGACGGACTCGCGCCGTGGCTCGGCGCTGCTGCCGGCCAACACGCAGGTCAACCGCAGGCGGAGTTGTGGTTCGGCGTGCACCCCAGTGGCCCCTCGCCGCTGATCGATAGGAACAACAACGACGCCACCACCAACAACACAACCTCCACCACAACCCTGGCCGACCACCTCACCCGCGAGCAGGCGCCGGTGCTGGCGAAGGTGCTCGCTGCCGCGCAACCGCTTTCGGTGCAGGTGCACCCGAACGCCCACGATGCCAAGAAAATGTGGGACGACCAGCAGATTGCCGGCCCGCAAATCTTCGCTGATCCGTATGAGAAGGCCGAGGTGCTGTACGCGCTCGAAGCTTTCGATGCGTTCGTTGGTTGGCGCCCGGCCGGTGATGCTGCCGAGATCATCGAACGCATCGAGGGACTTGCGCTGGCCGCAGCTGCGTTGCACAGCCACGATTACGTCACCGCGATCCAGATGATCACCGAGCGCAAGGAACAAGCAGCCGACTTCGCGCGGCAACTGCCGGCAGCGATTCACCACGCCCACAACTCCGGTTGCCTGAGCCGGCAGTTGACCGACAACGAGATCGCTGCGTACGAACAAGCCGCGCACGATTTCCCCGAAGACATCGGTGTCGCGCTCACCCCGCTGCTGGACTTCACCACGCTGGCCTCCGGCGATGCGGTCTACCTCGCCCCGGGCATTCCGCATAGTTACGTGCGCGGCATCGGCTTCGAAGTGATGACCTCCTCGGACAATGTCTTGCGCCTGGGCCTGACCGGTAAGCCGGTGTTCATCGATCACGCGCTGGCGATCTTGGACTTCACCACCCCCGCCCAGTTCATCCGAAACACCGCTACGAGCACCGGCACCATCGCCCCCGACGGCGCCGCCTTCAGGTTGCAGGTCATTGGCAAACAAGGCGAGCTGGCCACCGGCTCCTACCGCTTGGTCGTGGCAATCGAGGGATCGTGCGAGGTGACAGTGGGGGAGCAGACCCTCCACGCCCATCAAGGCCGGGCGGTGGCGATCACCGCCGAGCAGGGCCCGGCGCGCGTCGCTTCCTCGGGCCGGGCCATCGCCGTCCTAGCCAACTAGGCGCCTCCCGCACGTCCGCTGCGCGGATTGCCACCGTCCATGGCAGACTCACTCCCGTCGCCGATGGTCCGGAGCCCTGGTTCCCGTCGAGACGCTCCCGTCGGCGTGCGTCCAAAGCCTTTCCTTCGCTGGCGTGAGCAGTAACCACGCCGAACCGATCCATGGAGAAGGAATGTCTGTGAACAAGTCCGACGGCACCCCCGATTTCAAGGTTGCCGACCTGTCCCTCGCCGATTACGGCCGCGACGAGATCCGCCTTGCCGAGCACGAGATGCCCGGCCTGATGGCGATGCGCGCGGAGTACGGCGCGTCCAAGCCCCTCGCCGGTGCCCGCATCACCGGCTCCTTGCATATGACCATCCAGACCGCGGTCCTCATCGAGACCCTGGTCGATCTCGGCGCCGATGTGCGCTGGGCCTCGTGCAACATCTTCTCCACCCAGGACCACGCCGCTGCCGCGGTTGTCGTCGGCCCGAACGGAACCCCCGAAGATCCCCAGGGCATCCCGGTCTACGCCTGGAAGGGCGAGACGCTCGAGGAGTACTGGTGGTGCACCGAGCAGGTGCTCGATTGGCCCGAGGGTGGACCGAACATGATCCTCGACGACGGCGGCGACGCCACGCTCCTGGTCCACAAGGGCGTTGAGTTCGAGAAGGCCGGCGTTGTTCCCTCGGCTGATGAGAACGACTCCGAGGAGTACCGCGTCATCCTGCACACCCTGCGCGAGTCGCTGGCGAACTACCCCGATCGCTTCACCAAGATCGCCGCTGGCATCAAGGGGGTGACCGAGGAGACCACCACCGGCGTGCTGCGTTTGTACGACATGCAGCGTGATGGTTCGCTGCTGTTCCCGGCGATCAACGTCAACGATTCGGTCACCAAGAGCAAGTTCGACAACAAGTACGGCTGCCGTCACTCGCTGATCGATGGCATCAACCGTGCAACCGACACCCTCATCGGCGGCAAGGTGGCCGTGGTCTTCGGCTACGGCGACGTTGGCAAGGGCTCGGCCGATTCACTGCGCGGCCAAGGCGCCCGCGTGATCGTCACCGAGGTCGACCCCATCTGTGCGCTGCAGGCCGCGATGGACGGCTACCAGGTTGCTCGCCTCGATGAGGTGCTCGACACCGCGGACATCTTCATCACCGCCACCGGCTGCTACGACGTCATCACCGCTGAGGACATGACGAAGATGAAGCACCAGGCGATCGTCGGCAACATCGGTCACTTCGACAACGAGATCGACATGGCCGGTCTTGCCGCTCTGCCGGGCATCAAGCGCAAGACGATCAAGCCGCAGGTCGATGAGTGGACC
>DASYOJ010000214.1:0-2526 GCA_036007925.1 Candidatus Nanopelagicales bacterium | reverse complement strand
AAGATCGGGGTGGGTGCGTTGGTCGTACTCAAGCGGATCGGTGTCGGCCATGAGATGCCCGCGGACACGGTAAGCATGGATGATCTCTTGCACCCGGACGGTCTTGTCCAGGTCGGTCTCGTGGCTTGCGGAGATGTCGTGCGACCAGCGCACGGGCTCGTAGGGGATCCGCAGTGAGCGGAAGATCTCGCCGTAGAAATCGTCTTCACCCAGTAAGAGCTGGTGGATGCGGCGCAAGAACTCACCGGACTGGGCGCCTTGGATGATGCGGTGGTCGTAGGTGCTTGTCAACGTCATGATCCGCGAGACCGCGTTGCGCACGATGGCTTCCTCGGAAGCACCCTGCCAATCGGCCGGGTACTCCATCGCTCCCACACCGATGATGCAGCCTTGGCCCTCCATAAGCCGGGGCACCGAATGGTTGGTTCCGATCGTGCCGGGGTTGGTCAAGGATATGGTCGTGCCAGCGAAATCGGATACCTCGAGTTTGCCGCCGCGCGCCCGCCGCACTACTTCTTCGTAACTGGCCCAGAACGTCGCGAAATCCATTGCCTGTGCGCCCTTGATGTTGGGCACGAGGAGTTGGCGGGTTCCGTCTGGCTTGGCCATATCGATGGCCAAACCCACGTTGACATCGTCGTTGGCGACCAGTGCGGGCTTGCCGTCGACGGTGGTGAACGAGTAGTTCATCGCCGGGATGTCCGTAGCGGCGCGCACCATGGCGTAGCCGATGATGTGGGTGAAGGAAACCTTCCCGCCGCGGCCGCGAGCCAGGTGATTGTTGATCACCACCCGGTTGTCCATCAGCAACTTCACCGGAACCGAGCGCACGCTGGTGGCTGTGGGTACCGACAAGCTCGCTTCCATGTTGGTCACAACCCGAGCTGGTGCTCCGCGCAAAACGGTGGGCTCAATATCTGCCTGCTCAGTGGTAGCCGGTTTTGTACTTGTTTGCTCGCTAGTGGCTTGCGTGGTCGTGGCCGGAGTTGTCGTGGCTTCGTCCGTGGTGGCTGGCGGGGGAATCGCTGCCTCGGGCGCCGGCGCATCGGCAACGGTTGGCGCCTTGGTGGCTGCAGCGGGGGAGTAGTCGGCCGGGGCGTAATCCTCGAAGAACTCCCACCAGGCGGGGTCGACGGAGTTCTTATCGCGCAGGAATTGCTCGTAGATTTCGTCGACGAGCCATTCGTTGGGTCCGAACCGGCTCGTTACCTGGGTGGGGGGCTCACTGGCCACTGCGTGTTCCTCTCGCACGCGAGGTTAATGCGGGCCTAACAGTAGTCACCCGCAGTGCGGATGCGGTCTGGCGGCCCGGGCAGCACAGTTCTCCTATGGGATACCTCACCTCAGACACGGTTGCCGTCGTGACAGGCGGAACGCGCGGAATCGGCCTGGAGATCGCGCGCGGTTTGGGAGAGCGTGGTGCGTCGGTCGTCCTCCTCGGGCGTGACGAAGATCGAGCCGCGCGGGCCGCTGAGGAACTGCAGGCGGCCGGTATCGATGCCGTTGGGGAAGCAGTTGATGCGACCGACCCGGTTGCGTTGCACGAATTGCGCGAGCGGCTTGGACCACTCGGTGGCCCGGATGTCTTGGTGCTCTCGGCCGGGGTCATGGCCGAGAAGATGACTCGTACCCTGCGCACCAGTCCGCAGGAGTGGCGACGGGTGATGGCCACCAACCTCGATGCAGCCTTCTATTCGTTGGAGACTTTCGGACAAGACCTCGCCAAACGGCGCTCGGGTCGGGTCATCGCACTCTCGGCGTGCCTGGGCCGCTTCTCCGGACCGGGCACCGCCGGCGGACTGGCCCCGTACCGCATCAGTAAGGCGGCGCTCAACGCGATGGTGCGCAACTTTGCGGCCGAGATGCAGTGGGGGGAGCGTGGGGTTCTTGTTGATGCGGTGTGCCCTGGTCACTGTCGGACCGACATGGGCGGTCCGGATGCGCCGCGAAGTGCACACGAAGGCGCCGACACGGCTGTGTGGCTAGCCGACCGTGAGGACCGAGATGCTGCCGGCACGGTCGCGCCGACCGGGCTGTTGTGGGAAGACCGAGAGATTGTCCCCTGGTGAGTGCTCGTCTAGCTGGTCGTTAGGCGATGGTCCCGGGGCGATTGCCTTTGCCAATCAACCGGCCACCGGCCGATTCCCAAGCACTCATCCCGCCGGAGAGGTTGTAGGCCTCGATGCCCTTTTCTCGCAGGATCCGGGTGGCACCACGTGATCGGGATCCCGAGCGGCAGGTCACGATCACCGGGCGACCCTTGGGTAGTCGTTTGGGTGCTTGGGCGCCGACATTGCTCACCGGGACGTGGACCGCCCCGGGCGCGTGACCGGCGTTCCATTCGGAGTTCTCTCGTACATCGAGCAATGTTGCCCCAGCGCGGAGCATCTCTTGCGCCTGCGCCGGCTTCACCGACGGCAGTTTGAATCGATCGAACAAGCCCACGGGGCCCAACTGTAAAGAAGCCAGATAGCCAAGCCTCATCGAGGAGTCGTACATTGAGGAGGTGAAACTTCCTCGGGGGGC
>DASYOJ010000213.1:0-5478 GCA_036007925.1 Candidatus Nanopelagicales bacterium | reverse complement strand
GCAGCAGTTCGGCGAATGCCTTGAGGCGGATGTCGATGCCCTTGGTGTAGTCGAGTCGGTCTACCCCAAGCAGCAACGTGGTGGGGCTGCCCATTTCCTCGCGGATCTGCTGCGCGCGGGCCTGCACGGATGGATCTGCGGCGGTGTGGGCGAAGGCCTCGGCATCAATACCGATGGGGAAGGCGCCGATTGCCACCCGTCGCCCTTGCCAGCGCACGGTGCCTTCGTGGGCGGTCAAACCCAAGAACCGCTCGCAGGAGTAGACGAAAGCGCGGGCGTCGTCGTGGGTGTGAAAGCCGATGAGATCCGAGCCAAGTAAGCCTTCCACGATGCGCCGGCGCCACGGTAACTGCGCGAATAGCGCACTCGGGGGGAACGGAATGTGCAAGAAGAAGCCGATGTTCACATCCGGGCGTAGCTCCCGAAGCATCCCGGGCACGAGTTGCAGTTGGTAATCGTGCACCCACACCGTCGCGTTCGGGGCTGCAACATCGGCGATGCGCTGAGCAAATGCCCGGTTCACCCGCTCATAGGCGCGGAAGTGGTGGCGGTGGTAGGCGGGCGTAACGATCGCGTCGTGGTACAGCGGCCAGATCGCCGAATTCGCGAATCCTTCGTAGTAGTCGTCGGCATCGGCCGGATCGATCGTGACCACTTCGAGGTGCAGTGAGCCATGTTCGACTTCGGGGATTTGGTCACCGGCACCGATCCAGATGGCGTCCTCAGAACGCAGGACCGATTCCAGTGCGCTGACCAAGCCGCCGGGGGCCAAGCGCCAGCCGATCACTTCCTCATCGGGGTCGCCGTCGCGGTAGACAGGCTCAACCGGCAGCCTGTTGGCCACAACGATCAGTTGGCTCTCGGCCTCCTGCATGGCAGGTATCGCCTCCGCGAATCCACGCCCGCAGGATTCCTCCGGGCGCCTCCAGCATACGCACGGGTGGGCTGCCAGACTCACCGCCGAGAGCCACCGGACCCGGTGGCCTGAGGCCAGGAGGCGACATGACGACAGTGGGATTCATCGGGTTGGGCAACGTCGGTTCGAAGTTGGCCGGCACGTTGATCCGCAGCGGCACGCCCACGATGGTGCACGACGTCGACCCGGTGGCCATGGCGCCGTTGGTGGCAGCAGGTGCCCAGCAGGCCAGCTCGGCGGCCGAGCTAGCCCGGGCCTGCGATGTCGTGATCACCTGCCTGCCGTCACCGGCCGTGGTGGCCGAAGTCATGGAAGGACCCGAGGGTGTCCTCACTGGGCTAGGCGAAGGCGATGTCTGGGTGGAGATGAGCACCACGGACGCGCGAGAGGTAGTTCGGCTAGCAGCGTTAGTCGCCCAGCGCGGTGCAAGTGCAGCCGATTGCCCGGTCTCCGGTGGTTGTCACCGCGCGGCCACCGGAAATATCTCCATCTTCGCTGGCTGCGATCGGGAGACCTTCGAACGGCTGCTGCCGCTGCTTTCCATTATGGGTAGGCGTGTGTTGCACACCGGTGATCTCGGCAGCGCTTCACAGTTGAAGGTCGTGACCAACTACCTGGCCACGGCAAACCTGGTGGCCGTCAGCGAGGCCTTGGCCGCCTGCGCCAAAGCGGGATTGGATCTTGGGGTCGCCTACGAGGCGATCGCGGCATCGTCGGGGACGTCGTTCGTGCACGAAACCGAAAGCCAAGTCATCTTGAACGGTTCGCGCGATATCAACTTCACCATGGATCTCGTGAAGAAGGACGTCGGCTTGTTCATCGCGATGGCACAAGAAGCCGGAATGGAACTGGAGCTGGCCTCGCTGGTGGCCGGGGTGTTCGACGACGGCATCGAGCGGTACGGCCCACGGGAGTGGTCCCCGAACATCATCCGACGCTTGGAAGACGAATACGGCATCGAGGTGCTTGCGCCGGGCTTTCCCGCAGAGATGGTCGATGACGAGCCAGAGGAACTCGGCGGTGAGATCGTGGTGCGTCGTTAGTTCGCCTGGTTAGGCGGACTGAAGGGCTGCCCGGATCGCATCGGGTACGGCAATGGGTGTGGATTCGTCGTCGACATTGACATACCGCGCGGTGCCGGTGAAAACCGGCTGCCCATCACGGGTCAACGAGTACGTCAAGATCACACTGGTGGTGCCCACTTTGTCGCAGTGCACATCGATGTCGAGTAGATCGTCGATAGCGGCGCTGGTGTGGAAGTTGGCATCCATGTGAGCAAGCGCCCCGTTGTACGGGACCGCGTACAGATCCTGTGGGGCGAAGCCCAATGCGCGGAAGTACTCGGTGAATGCTTCATCGCAGATATCCAGAAAACGGGAGTTGAGCACGATCCCGGCGGAATAGACGTCGCGGTAGCGAACGCGGTACTGGCCGACGTGCATGACTAGCGCGTCATCACGATCTTGCCGCGGACCGAACCATCGATCATCGCCGCGAAACCCTCGCGTGCATCGTCCATCGGCAACGTGCGATCGATGATCGGGCGCACACCCGATTCGGCCAGCAGTGCGAGGAGTCGATGGAATTCCTCAGCTGTTCCCATCGTCGATCCGACGATTCGCAACTGCAAGAAGAACACGCGGTTGAGTTGGGAAGGCGGCATGGCGCCGGAGGTGGCACCGGAAACGACGATCGTGCCGCCTGGGCGCAGTGACTTCAGGGAGTGATCCCAGGTAGCTTCGCCCACCGTCTCGATGACGGCATCGACCTTGTCCGGTAGCCGAGCGCCCACCTCGAAGGCTTCGTCGGCTCCGATGCTGGTGGCCCACTCGCCCTTGGCGGCATCGCGCGAGGTCACCCACACGCGAAGGCCCATTGCTTTGCCGAGCACGATCGCGGCGGTTGATACCCCACCACCTGCTCCTTGGATGAGCACGGTGTCACCGGCTTGGGTGCCGGACTTGGTGGCCAACATCCGGTATGCCGTGAGGTAAGCGGTCGGCAGGCACGAGGCTTCCTCGAAGCTCATCCCCTCCGGCAGCGCGATGAGGTTGGTCGCCGGGACCCGGACCCTCTCGGCGAAGGTGCCGGGGTAGACCTCGCTGAGCAGTGAACGCTTGGGGTCGAGGGTTTCATCACCGCGCACCGGTGTCCCGATCACGGCGTGCACGACAACGGCTGTGCCGTCCGGACCGATACCCGCGGCATCGGTGCCCAAAATCATCGGCACTTGCTCCTCGCGCAGGGCCTGGCCCTTCAGTGCCCAGACGTCGTGGTGGTTCAAGCTCATGGCTTTCACCTCGACATCCACCCAATCCTCGGGTGTGGGCTTTGGTTCCACATCACCGATTTCAAGAACCGAGAGTGGGTTGGCTGGGTCGATGCCGGCGGCGTAGATAGCGTGCATGGGACGAACGCTAGTAGACCGGTGGGCTTGTGCGCGCCGGTAATGGCGACTAGCCTCACCACGCCGGTTCATGCCCTGCAGCGTCGTCCGTACAACCTCCTTCGCCGGTGCCTTTCACAACTCGAGTACACGAACGCATGCTGCGTTCGGTTGTCCGTAGTCGTCGTCGGCACAGTGGGGGCACCATGAGCACTCTTCAGGTACCAAGTGAGACCGAGACCGCGCTGCCTATTCCCGAGCGCGCGGCCCATCGAAGCGTCAAAGGATTGATCGATCCGGACTCGATCGTTGTGGTGGGCGCCAGTGCCCGCCGATCAGCGGTCGTGGCCGAAGCGATAGCCGGGCGCAACCGGGCCTTCTTGGTCCATCCATCTGGGGAATCGATCCTCGGTGAGGACGTCTACACCACTATCGCAGAGCTACCCGAAAAACCCGATTGCGCCTTCATGCTGGTGGGCCACGAAGCGATCCTCGAGGTGATGCGCGAGGCGCTCGCGTTTGGCATCCGGGCGTTCGTCATTCCCGGGCTCGGCGCCGAAGCCGGGGCTCGGGCGGCGGAGATTTTGCCCGAGGTGCTCGAACTCGCCGATGCGTACGACGCCGCGATCTTGGGCCCGAACTGCATGGGTATGGCGATTCCCAACGGTGGGTCCATGTGGGTGGCCAACGTGCCCAAGTCCTTTCGCCGCGGCCACGTCTCGGTGATCGCACAATCGGGATCTATCGCCGATGCCATGCTCAATTGCGGGCCGCGTATTGGCTTTCGCGCCGTGTTCTCCACCGGCTCGGAAGGCAATCGCGACGCAGCGGATTTGCTGATGGGGCTGGCCGACGACGACGAAACCAAAGCCATTGGGCTGTTCGTGGAAACGGTCCGGCGCCCGGAGGCGTTCGCCGACGGTCTGCGGGCCTGCGCCGAAGCCGGCAAGCCGGTCGTGTGCATGAAGGTGGGGCGTTCGCGGGTTGCAGCGCAAGCGGCACTCGCGCACACCGGCGCCATGGTGGGATCGGCGAAGGCATTTACGAACTTCGTCCACCACCACGGCGGGATAGAGGTCACCGACACTTCGACCTTCATGGAAGCCCTCGAGATTCTCGGTCAGCCCAAGTGGCCGGCCGGCATCCGCCTCGGAGCAATCTCCGAATCCGGTGGCGAGTGCGGGATGCTCGCTGACGCTGCCGAACCGACGGGGCTGGAGTTTCCGCCGATGCCCTATGAGTTGGTGGCGTCGTTGCAAGAACGCTTCCCGAACTTCCTCAATCCACAAAATCCGCTGGATGCCTGGATGGTCGATGAAGCCGAGATCGTCTTCCCGGAGTCCTTAGAACTTATGGCGCATTCGGGGGAGTTCGACATCTTGCTCGCGCAAGTTGACATCACCCAGTACCGCGGGGATGCCGAGAACGATTGGTGTTTGGCGATCGTGCGTGGCCTGGCCGAGGCGACCAAGGATCGACGCATATTCCCGGCCGTGACCACCGTGCATGTCACGGACCCACCGCGGCGGATCGCGAACTTCGCGGCATCCAACGGAGTAGCGCTGTTGCGTGGAACCCGGGCTTCGGTGGAGGCGCTTGCTGCGGTGTCGAGTTGGCATCCGTTCACGAGCAAGGACCTCGATCCGCACGAGGCGGTCGACCTATCCGATCTGCTCAGCCCAGGAGCGCTCAGCGAGCACGTATCGGCGGAGATCATGGAGCGCTACGGCATTCCGATGGCCGATCGCCGATTGGCCGAAGGCCCCGATGCGGCGGTGGCCGCGGCCCAAGACCTCGGCTTCCCGGTTGTGGTGAAGATGAATGGGCCCGCGCACAAAGCGAGTGTGGGCGGCGTGGCCCTCGGCTTGAATTCCGCCGAGGAAGTATCCGTGGCCACCCAGGCATTCGGCGGTTCGGTGCTCGTTGCCCAAGAGATCGCTGCCGGACCGGAGGTGATCTGCGGCATGACCCGCGATCCGCACTACGGACCGGTGATAGCCGTGGGAATCGGTGGTCGTTATGCCGAGGCGTTGTCGTTGACCGCGACCTCGCTGGCGCCGATCACCCACGATCAAGCGGTGCGGCTGGTGCGCAAGGCACCGGGTCTGGCCAAGCTCACAAACGAGGAAACCTTCGATGCCATCGTCTATACGGTGTTGGTGCTCTCACGGCTGGC
>DASYOJ010000212.1:0-3391 GCA_036007925.1 Candidatus Nanopelagicales bacterium | reverse complement strand
CAACGGATGCGCGATGGCCATTACTCCGGCCCCGACTACGTCACGATTGACTGATAAGCCCGACTAGGGAAAAGGCACAGACCACATGACTTTCGACTACGCACCCGCACCCGAGTCCCGCTCGGTCGTGGATATCGATTCGAGCTACGGGCTATTCATCGGCGGGAAGTTCGTCGAACCGAAGTCCGGTGAGTACTTCAAAACGATCAACCCGGCCACCGAGGAAGTCCTCAGCGAGGTGGCCGAAGCCGGCCAGGCCGACATCGATGCAGCCGTCAAGGCAGCACGCAAGGCCTACGAGAAGACCTGGTCGAAAATGTCCGGCAAAGACCGCGCGAAGTACCTCTTCCGTATCGCGCGCATCATCCAGGAGCGCTCGCGCGAACTCGCGGTTCTCGAGACGCTGGACAACGGCAAGCCGATCCGCGAATCACGCGACGTTGACATCCCACTCGTTGCCGCGCACTTCTTCTACCACGCAGGCTGGGCGGACAAACTCGAGTTCGCCGGGTACGGGCCGAACCCGAAGTCCCTCGGCGTTGCCGCGCAGGTAATCCCGTGGAACTTCCCACTGCTGATGCTCGCGTGGAAGATCGCGCCGGCCCTTGCCTGCGGCAACACCGTGGTGCTCAAGCCCGCCGAGACGACGTCACTCACCGCACTCGCCTTCGCGGACATTTGCCAGCAGGCCGATCTGCCTCCCGGCGTGGTCAACATCGTCACCGGCGCAGGTGACACCGGCCGCATGATCGTGGAACACCCGGACGTGAACAAGGTCGCGTTTACCGGATCCACCGAGGTGGGCAAAGCGATTCAACGCGCAGTGGCGGGAACGAACAAGAAACTCACTCTCGAACTTGGTGGCAAGGCTGCGAATATTCTTTTCGACGACGCCCCCATCGATCAGGCCATCGAAGGCATCGTCAACGGCATCTACTTCAACCAAGGACACGTGTGCTGCGCTGGCAGTCGCCTACTCCTGCAAGAGTCGATCGCCGATGAAGCGCTGCACTCCCTTAAGCGCAGACTCCAGACCCTGAGCCTGGGCGATCCGATGGACAAGAACACCGATATCGGCGCCATCAACTCCCGGGCGCAGCTCGCCAAGATCGAGGAACTCACCAAGTCCGGCGAGGACGAAGGCGCCGAGCGCTGGAGCCCCACGTGCCTGATCCCAGATAAGGGTTTCTGGTTCCCACCCACGGTTTTCACGAACGTCACGCAAGCCCATCGCATCGCGCGCGAAGAGATCTTCGGTCCGGTGCTTTCAGTCCTCACCTTCCGCACCCCGGAAGAAGCAGTCGAGAAGGCGAACAACACCCCCTTCGGACTATCCGCTGGCATCTGGACCGACAAGGGCAGCCGCATCCTGTGGATGGCCGACAAGATGCGCGCCGGAGTGGTGTGGGCGAACACCTTCAACCGATTCGACCCGACCAGTCCGTTCGGTGGTTTCAAGGAGTCCGGGTTCGGTCGCGAAGGCGGCATCGCTGGCCTAGGTGCCTACCTCGATTCGGAGGACAACTCATGAGCAGAGTCGAGGTCCGCAAGACCCACAAACTCTTTATCGGCGGTGCTTTCCCGCGGAGTGAATCCGGGCGTACCTACGAAGTGACAGACGCGAATGGTGAGTTCATCGCGAACGTGGCACAGGCCAGTCGCAAGGACGCACGCGACGCAGTCCTTGCTGCACGAAGCGCATTCGCCAAGTGGTCCACCGCAACCGCGTACAACCGCGGTCAAGTCCTCTACCGAATCGCCGAGGTGATGGAAGGGCGCCGCGATCAGTTCATCGCCGAGATCGAACAAGGCGAAGGCGTCTCCGCCAAGAAGGCAGCGGGCCAACTTGACGCGGCGATTGACCGCTGGGTTTGGTACGCCGGTTGGGCCGATAAGTACGCACAAGTCATCGGGAACACGAATCCCGTTGCCGGGCCCTACTTCAACTTCTCCATTCCCGAACCGACCGGGGTGGTCGTAGCAGTCGCACCGCAAGACCACAGCATCCTGGGCCTGACCAGCGTCGTCGCACCGATCATCGTCACCGGCAACGCATGTGTAGTGATGCCCAGTCCTGCACGCCCCGTCCCCGCAATCACCCTCGCCGAATGTCTGGCCACATCTGACGTCCCCGGTGGCGTGGTCAACATCCTCACCGGTGCCCCGGCCGAAGTGATGCCCTGGCTGGCCGAGCACGCAGACGTCAACGCCCTCGATCTCACCGGAATCGTCGACGAGTCCGTCGCGGCCGACCTCGAACGCCAAGCCGCCGGAACGGTCAAGCGCGTACGCGGACCGAAGCCCGACGCCGATTGGCACGCAAACCCAACCCTGTCCCGCATCCGCTCCTTCACGGAGATTAAGACTGTTTGGCATCCACTCGGAACATGAACGCCCTCACTCACCTGCCCTCAACCTCTAAAGTTTGGTGATGACCACGCGCCGGGTGTACGCGATTGCGGCCGGAATCACCTGGTTTGGATTGATCTTCGGTCTCGTGCTCACGATCTTCAATGTCTATCCGCCGACGGATATGCCGCCCTATTCTTTGGGCGACAACCCACCGGGGCTCGCTGGGCTTACTGGCCGGCTTGCCGATACCGCCAGCTACTTCACCAACTTGAGCAATCTGCTGGTGGCCATCGTGTTGACGATGCTGGCCCGCAACCCCGATCGACGCGGGCTGGTGTGGAGTGCGCTACGCATGGATTCCCTGGTGATGATCTCCATCACCGGCTTGATCTACGCCATCGTCTTGGCACCTGATGCTCAGGTGGAAGGTCTGGACATCATCGTGAACTCGATCAAGCACTACATCGTGCCGGCGATGACCGTGTTCTTGTGGCTGCTGGTCGGTCCGCGCCGTCAATTGACGCTCACCTCCGTCTTCACCGCCCTTGTCATCCCGATCCTGTGGGCGGTGCTGACTCTCATCCGTGGTGAGTTCATCAACGCCTACCCGTACGGCTTCTTGAACGTGATCGCCTACGGACTACCGGCGGTGCTGATCAACATCGTGGGGGTCGCGGTCCTGGGCATCGTGCTGGGTCTGCTCTTTTGGGCGGTTGATCTCTTACTCAGCAGACGGACTCGTGACAGCGTCTCCTGAGCCGCACGCCGCCTCAACTCTCTCAGGCTAGAGGTAGCGCACGACCACCATGGCAGCGAAGGTCACCAGGATGATGATCATCAGGTAGACATCCACCCAGCCCTTGACCAGTGATTGGACCTTGGGCGTGGCTCCCCCGAATCTGAGATTGCCGTCGAGGATGTTGACCCGGGTGATGGAGAAGAAGACCAACGTAGTGGTGACGGTGATGGTCAAGCACCACGGGCACAGCGCGCCGATCACGAAGTAGGACTGGAAGAACAGCCAGTAGGCGAAGGCGAA
>DASYOJ010000211.1:0-6307 GCA_036007925.1 Candidatus Nanopelagicales bacterium | reverse complement strand
TGCTTGTACTGGCAATAGCCATCGGAGCAGTCATCGTCGCGACCGTGGTGTCCGGTTGATCCGCTGATGCGCCGTCGCGTCCTTGGGTTGGTGCTTGCCACCGGGTTACTCGCGACAACCACGATCACCGGCCCAGTTGCTGCCCGCCAGATCCTCGACCACCAGGTGCTGTGCACTGTGAACGATCCCCGCTTGACGGAAATCAGTGGGATCACTCCATCCATGCGGCACCGCGATGTGGTCTGGGTGCATAACGATTCCTCGGACGCTGCACGCATCTATGGCATCCAACTGGACTCGTGTGCCGTTGTGGCGGACGTTGATCTGCGAGGCGTTGAGGCTCGAGACATCGAGGGCATCGCCGGCTCCGAGGATTCTCGTGGACGGCCGGTGCTGTGGATCGGTGATATCGGCGACAACCGAGACTCCTGGCCCGATGTCGGTCTGTACCGCATCCGAGAACCTGCGCAGTTGGGTAATTCCTCGCGCAAGGTGCGTGAGTTTCGATTCACCTACGACGACCGCCCGCACAATGCCGAAACTGTGATGGTGGAGGGCAACCGCGTCTGGATCGCCACATGGCAGTTGGCGAACGGTGGCCTCTACACATTCAACGACCTCTCGCGCAACGAGGTGAATATCGCAGATCGGGTGGGTGATGTGGGTCCGTTGATAACCGACGGCGCCATCGCACCGGACGCCTCCGGCTACGTTTTGCGTGACTATTTGGACGTGCACTTCTTCCAAGGCCTGCCACCAGGTCGCAAGATCGCGACTTTCGCGTTACCCGCGCAGCCACAAGGTGAAGCGATTACGTGGGCACCCGACGGCAGATCCTTGTTGACGGCAAGCGAGGGCGACGAGCGCATTATGCGGGTCGAGGTTCCGTGGTGGGTGCGTGCGGGAATGCGTCCACCCGATCACCTGGTGCCGGCGCTCAGCTCGTGATCGGTGCGCTCGATCGCACCGGCTTGGCCATGATCAACGCCAGCGCCATGATCAACAGAAACGGCACGATCAAGAAGGCGCGGTGAAATCCGATGGTGTCGGACATCGCGCCGAGGATGAATGGTGCGATTCCACTCGCTGCGCCAGCGGCGACCGACGAAAGCCCGGAAGCGCGGTCGATTAACCCGCCCGAACTCGCCACGGCACGAGAAACACCGATCGGCCAGTGCACCGCGATTCCCAAACCCACCACAAACAGTCCGGTCAAGATGGCAATTGGCTCGGTCGATAACCAGGCCACGGCGAATCCACCAAGTGCGATCAGGATCGAGGTGACCAAGAGCCGATCAATAGCCCAGGTCTGCGCGAGCCTGCTGCCGTACAGCCGCCCGAGGAACATCCCGCCTGTCAGTGCGGCGAGTGAGGCGGCAGCAGCCGCAGCTCCAAGACCGGCGCGCTCGCGCAGTAGATCGGCGCTCCACAGGGTGAGGGTGAACTCGGTCGCCAACAACAGCGCGACGACCGATAGCGACCACCAGAATCGGCGTGGCAGTTGGGTCTTCTCATCGCGCACGGGGACGGCAACGGATGGTTGTTCTGCTTGTTGGACATGCGGATCGTTTTCATCACGACTACGAACGATCTCGGAAATGATCAAGGCCACGATCAGCGCCCACAGGCCCGTGCGCCAGCCCAACGCAACCGCGGTTGTCACCCCGATAACCAAGGGAACGACGAAACCGAACAGCGCGGCAAGTGCGTTGGCCTGGGTGAGGGCAGCCGGTCCGGCGCCACCTTGGTAGTCCAGCACGAAGGCGTTGGTCGTGATGATCAAGGAAACACCGCCGCAGGCGACGATGGCCGTTCCCAGCAGGCTCACCGGTAGTCCACCCGGGGCGGTGTACACCGCCACCCCGACGACCATAGTGACGACGGCATACCTGATCACCCGTCCTCGACCCCACCGGGCGATCAATCGGGGAACGAGTAGGCCGGTGATGATGTTCGCGAGGGCAAAGACGATGGCGTGCAAGGACGCGATCGTGCGGGATGTGCCCTGTTCGTCGCGCAGTAGGGCTTGGGTAGCGCCGAATCCGTAGAGGAAGAACGCGAACAGCGAGATCTGAACGTAGGAGATCCAAGTGATGCGATCAAGAGCCGGACGACGCCCGTTGGCGGGCGACGCGCTGCTCACGTCAACTGCGCGATGACATAGTCCAAGCAGCCGGTGAGCGCACGGACGTCATCGGGTTCGACCGCCGGGAAGGTTCCGATGCGCAATTGGTTACGACCGAGTTTGCGGTACGGCTCGGTATCGACGATGCCGTTGGCCCGCAGGGTCGACGTAATGGCAGTGGCATCGATCGCATCGTCGATATCGATCGTCACGATGACACTCGAGCGCGCCGCCGTGTCCGTCACGAACGGAGTTGCGACCGCACTGGCCTCGGCCCAGTCGTAGAGAATCGAGGATGATTCGGTGGTGCGCGCGGTGCACCATTCCAGTCCACCGTTGCTGTTGAACCAATCGACCTGCTCGGCCATGAGGAAGATGGTCGCGAGTGCCGGGGTGTTGTACGTCTGGTCCTTCACCGAGTTATCGATAGCCGTCTGGAGGTCCAGGAAGTCCGGAATCCAGCGCCCACCGGATGAAATCTGCTCAGCGCGTTCAAGGGCCGCAGGGGACATCAGAGCGATCCACAGACCGCCATCAGAGCCAAAGGACTTCTGTGGAGCGAAGTAGTAGGCATCCACCTCACTCATGTCCACGGCCAACCCCCCAGCACCAGAGGTCGCATCAACAAGCATGAGGGCATCGGAATCGGCGCCTTCGACCCGCTTCGGGCGCACGATGACACCGGTGGAGGTCTCATTGTGTGGCGAGCAGTAGGCATCCACGCCTGCTTGGGCCTGGAAGGTCGGAGCCGAACCGGGTTCGGCGGTGATGATCGTCGGTTCGCCGAGGTGGGGTGCCTTGGCCACTCCGGAAGCGAATTTGGCGCCGAACTCCCCGAAGGATAGGAACTGTGCGGTCTGGTTGATCAGCCCGAAAGTGGCGACGTCCCAGAAGGCGGTCGAACCGCCGTTGCCTAGCACCACCTCGTAACCCTCGGGAAGTGCGAACAACTCGCGAAGCCCCGCACGCAGCCGGCCCACCTGCGATTTCACCGGCTTTTGTCGGTGGGACGTGCCCAGGTAGGACTGCCAGACCTTCCCAAGTGCGTCGACCTGTTCTTGTCGGACCTTGGACGGTCCAGCACCGAAGCGGCCGTCGCTTGGGAGAAGTTCAGCGGGAATGCGGATGTCCTGGGACACGAAATGCCTTCCTGTTCGACGCGAGCGGAAGGTCAAGTATCGCGCGTCAGCGTCAGTTCTTCTCGTCGGGTAGTAACCAGGACGGTCGAACCATGTCCGCATCCCAGCCGGGAACCTGTTGGGGGCGCCGTGGTCGCGGCCCCACGTAACGGGCGGAAGGTCGAATAAGTCGACCGGTGCGCTTTTGCTCCAAGATGTGCGCGCTCCAGCCCGCAATGCGCGCGCAGGTGAACATTGAGGTGAACATCGAAGCCGGCACTTGCGCGTAGTCCAAGATCACCGCAGACCAGAATTCGATGTTCGTTTGCAAACTGCGGTCCGGGCGCCGGGCTTGGAGTTCGGTCAGCGCGGCTTGTTCCAAAGCAGCAGCTGCCTCATAGCGCGGTGCTCCCAGATCCCGGGCGACATTGCGCAGAATGCGAGCCCGAGGATCCTCGGCGCGGTAGACCCGGTGGCCGAACCCCATAATCCGGTCACCTTGATCGAGGGCCGCGCGGATGTAGCCGGCCGGATCCTCACTGCGCTCGACCTCTTCGATCATGGCCAACACTCGCGCGGGTGCACCACCGTGCAACGGCCCGCTAAGGGTTCCGATCGCACCGGAGATGGCCGCCGCGACATCGGTGCCGGTCGAAGCGCTGACCCGCGCGGTGAGCGTCGACGCATTTAACCCGTGCTCGGCGGCGGCAACGAAGTAGGAGTCGACGGCTTGCACGTGTTTTGGGTCGGGTTCCCCGCGCCAGCGGATCATGAAGCGCTCGACGATCGTGTTGGCCTGGTCGATCTCGGCCTGCGGAACCATGGGTAATCCAAGGCCGCGGGCGGATTGCGCCACGAAAGAAAGCGCCATCACCGATACGTGCGCGAGGTTCTCCCGCGCGGTGGCATCGTCGATGTCCAGCAGCGGGCGCAGCCCCCACGCCGGCGCAAGCATGGCGATCGCCGATTGCACGTCGACTCGGATGTCCCCGGAATGAATAGGGATCGGAAACGGTTCAGCAGGCGGAATCCCCGGGTTGAACTCCCCGTCGACCAGCAGGCCCCAGACATTGCCGAAGGAGACCCGGCCGACCAGCTCCTCGATATCGACCCCGCGGTAGCGCAGCGCCCCACCGTCTCGGTCCGGCTCTGCGATCTGCGTTTCGAAGGCGACGACGCCCTCTAAACCCGGCACGAATTCGCGCATCTTGACCTCCCCGATCAGGGGCATCATTCAACACCGCGGATTCCATGGTGTGATCAGGACATGGCAGATAACGCGAATCCACGGGGTCTGAGCGGCGTAGCCGACCTGCGCGTCACCTACGACGAAGGAACGCTCACCGCCGAGGACCTCGCCACAGATCCCCTCGGACAGTTCCGGCTCTGGTTCGATCAAGCAGTCGCCCACGAGGCAATCGTCGAGCCCAATGCCATGGTGCTGGCCACCGCCGATGCAGCGGGTGCGCCCAGTTCGCGCACCGTGCTGCTCAAGGGAGCCGATGAACGCGGCTTTTCCTTCTTCACCAACCTCGGCTCGCGCAAGTCCGCGGAACTACGCGCCAACCCTCGGGCGTCGGTGACCTTCCCGTGGTTCGGGATGCACCGGCAGGTCGTCGTCGTCGGCCAGGCGGAGGAATTGAGCCGGGAGGAGGTGGGTAACTACTTTCGTAGCCGGCCACATGAATCGCAGTTGGGGGCGTGGGTCAGCGAGCAGTCCACTGTGATCGATTCTCGGGAGTCACTCGACGAGCGTTGGCGCGCACTGCACGAGGAGTACCCGCCAGGAACGGATGTTCCGCTGCCCGAGCACTGGGGCGGGTGGTTGATCAGGCCCAGCACGGTGGAGTTTTGGCAAGGGCGACCATCGCGGTTGCACGATCGCTTGCGCTATCGAGGAGAAGGAAGTCTGGCCGATGCCTCGCTTTGGCAGATCGAACGGCTCGCCCCGTAACGATCAGGTGGAGCGTCGTCGTAGTTCGCCGGCCAGCGCTGCGGTCACCAGTTCATCCACGCTGATTCCCTGCTCCTTGGCTTGCTCCCGCGCGTGTTTGCGTAACTTCTTGGGCACCCGTACCACTAACGCCACCTTCTTTCCTTCGAGCACTGAATCGCCGGTACTCGAAGGCACTCCGGTGGTCGGGTGCACATCGGCGTCGGCTGCCTTGCGCAGCGCTGGTCGCGGGGTGGGGTCGAACTCGGTACTCATCGCAGACCTCCAGGGACGAGACGGTCGAGCAGGGAATCGAACAAGGTGGATAACTCGCGGCCAGCGGGGGAGTCCCAGGCGTGAATGGGCATTCCGGCGGCTTCGGCTTGGCCGATCGCGTTTCGCTCGGGGATTTCGATGTCGGTGACCTGGCTTCCGAAAGCTTCCCGCAGTTCGGCGATGCGCGCTCGGTGCTCGGCGACCGTCCCGCGCACTCGGTTGAGCACGATGGCTGGTCGCTGCAAAGTGCGGTTGCCATCGAAGCGAACCAAGTCGATGGCATCGGCTGCTTGCTGGGCCCCCCGCAGCGCGAAGTAGCCCGGTTCGGTGACGACGGCTGCTTGCGAGGCAGCGTGCACAGCGTTGCGGCTCATCTCCCCCAACGACGGCGGGCAGTCGATCACCACGAGGTCGTAGCGGTGCCCGATGCCGGCGAGCACCGTGCGCAAGCGCCGCTCAGATCCCGGCGCTGCCTCGGACACGCGGTGTTCTAGGGCCGGCTCGGAGGGCAGAACGTCAGTGGCCCGCCCCCAAGGCGATGGCACGATGGCTTCGGCGGCTACCCCGGCCCGGCCATCGGCGAGGGCATCGCCCACGGTCAGGGCCGGATCCATGATCCCCAGCCCCATCGAGGCGTTGGCTTGCGGGTCCAGGTCCACGACCAACGTGCGCCAGTGCCGGCCCCAGGCGGCGCTGGCCAACCCCAAGGCGACCGTCGTCTTCCCGACGCCGCCTTTCATCGACAGCACGGCCAAGGTGGGCATGGGGCGCACCCTACGGCGCGCGGGTGAACCGGCCAGGCAGCTCAGGTGCGCTTGATGGCCGCGAAGTCCGCCAGCGCGGCCTCGCGCTCGG
>DASYOJ010000210.1:0-2139 GCA_036007925.1 Candidatus Nanopelagicales bacterium | reverse complement strand
CACTACAAGGTCGACGTGCTCGACGGTCTGGCAGCAGCGCCCGAGGCTTTGCGGCGGCTGTTTAGCGGTGAGAACACCGGCAAGATGCTGGTGCACCTCACCTAGGTCAGTTGCTGCGCTGCTCGAGGTAGTAGCGCAGTTGCAGGCTGACCGCCGCGCCCTCGCCAACTGCCGAGGCGAGTTGCTTGGTGGACCCGGCGCGCACATCACCGGCGGCGAAGATGCCCGGCACCGAGGTTGCCATCGTGCGGTCAGTGGCAATGAAGCCACGCTCATCGAGGTCCACTAGCCCATCGAGCCAACCGGTATTGGGGTCAAGCCCGATGAACACGAACACCGCCGCGGTTTCGTGCTCGTACTCGACGCCATCGGATCCGGCCAGCGTGACAGACGTCAGGCGCCCGTCTTCACCGGCATTGAAGCGAACCAGAGCAGTTCCGAGGTGGAGATCCATCGCAGTGTGCTCGGCCACCTTGGTTTGCAAGATCTTGGATGCCGCGGGCTTGTCGCCGCGCTCGATCACCGTCACATGGTCGGCGAACTTGGTCAAGAACAAGCCTTCTTCGAGCCCGGAGTTGCCGCCGCCGAGCACCGTCACGTCCTCCACGCCCTTGTAGAAGGGGCCATCGCAGGTGGCACAGAAATGAATTCCCGCACCAATCAGGTCGCTTTCACCAGGTGCGTTCGTTCGCCGGTATTGCGAACCGGTGGCGACGACAACGGCACCGGCGTTCACCTCCTGGCCCGTGGACAGCACTACTCGTGCTGCACCGTCTTTAGGTTCGATGCTCTCCACAGCCACCGCCGAGAGCAGCTCAACGCCGTAGCGTGCGGCCTGACGGGCGATGCGGTCGGCGAGTTCGGCGCCTTCAATGCCATCGGGAAAGCCCGGATAGTTGTCGAGACGTTCGGTGATGCCGGCCTGCCCGCCGAGGGCGGACCGTTCGACCACGAGGGTGGATAGGTCCTCGCGTGCGGCGTAGATGGCGGTGGTCAATCCGGTGGGGCCACCACCCACGATGACGACGTCGTAGGTGTTCGTTGCCGCTTCCCGGGTCAGGCCGAGCTTTTCGGCCAGTTCCTCGTTGCTCGGTTCGGCTAGATGCGAGCCGTCGGGGAAGACGATGGTGGGGATGATCTGCTTGCCGCCGTTGTATTCCAGGACGGTCGCTACTTCTTCGGGCCGTGCTTCGAGATCGACATAGGTGTACTCGATGCGCTGGTCGCGCAGGAACGCCTTGCTGCGCCGGCAATCCGGGCACCACTCAGCGCCGTAGAGCACGATGGAATCGGGGGTATCGGAGGACTTGGACATGGCGGTCCTTTCGGCAGGGGGTTGCCGCTATGAGCGTATGCCCCGACGTGACCTCGCATATTCGGTTTTCACACACGCTTCCGCGAGAACCGTTCGAGCAGGATGGACGGTGCGGTTCGAGTCTGCCATGGTCGCAAAAGTTGTGGACCAACTACAACGTCATCGGAAGGTCTACTCATGCACACTCGTCCTTGGCAGCTCGTCGCCCTAGCAACCATGTGTTTTATCACGGCGTTCCATCTCCTCACAGGCGTGCTGGAGGAAGTCCTTGCGCAGTCGAGTTTTGCGAACGTTGAGGCCTTAGCCGCGCAAGGTTTCATGGGCGGTGACACAAATTCCCTCTCAGAGCACCTTGCACTGTCAGCGGACATCTTCGGGATCATGACCGTCATCGTGTTCATGTTCGGCTTCCTGCTGTACCGAGGGCAGTACCTGGCCGGCGTACGCCTAACGGGAACGATCTTCTTCGCGATTGGTTTCGCCGGCTACGTGCTGCAAGGCGGCTCATCCGATGATGGGACCGCGCTGAGCACGACAAGCGACCGCTTTATAACGATAGGCCTCATTGGAATTGTGCTTGCGGGCTTCATCTCGTTGTTCTTCGGCCGATCGGCTGCTTGGGTTGCAACGCACAAGGAGGGCTAGCAAGCCCCGTCCTGCCCGTTGTTTTCGTGTTGATGTCTCCCGATGGTGGGCGATACTGGAATCGAACCAGTGACCTCTTCCGTGTCAAGGAAGCGCGCTAGCCCCTGCGCCAATCGCCCGTGGGTCGTGCTGATGAAGTTGTCTCGAGGTGGAGACGGGATTCGAACCCGTGTACACGG
>DASYOJ010000209.1:0-7535 GCA_036007925.1 Candidatus Nanopelagicales bacterium | reverse complement strand
CTGCAGCACCGCCACCAATGCCAAGGCCCGCTTCCGAGGAGCTAGGCGCAACACGCTGACCACCCGCAAGGTGCCATCGTCACTGTGGATCCGATCCACCCGCCATTCGCGTTCATCGATTCCGTTGGGCAGCACGTGCACCGGCACCCCCAAAGCTGCCCGCACACGTTGTGCAGCCATCGAACCCACTGCCGTCACCACTGCACCTGAGCCCAGTCCCCACGGTGTGCGATCCAGGACGTGCTGACCACTACGCGAGAGGGCGTCCCACATGCTGTGCACCGTCACGACAATGGGCACGCGTATTCGACGGGCCGCTCGGATCCCTCCCCACGCGAAGGGCGAGGCCACCCCCGCATGTACGTGCACCACGTCAACCCGTTCACGACGCAATATCTCCAGCACCTGCCGGTAAGCCGCGGGGTGCATCGGGAGTTCGAAGGGCATCCTGGTGGCCAGCCGGATGACCGGCAGCCCGGCAATCTCGTCGCGTCCGCTGCATAGCTCGTCACGCCCAGGGGTGGCGGTGATCACGCGAACGTCATGACCGGCTCTCATTTGCCGCGAGGCCAACCCGAGGACTTGGGTTTCGATTCCGCCGGTGCGTGGTGCGAAGCAATCCGTGATGTGGGCGATTCGCACGAGCGCACCGTACGCCACAGTCCTTTTTTGACGTCGGCAACAATGAACGGGTGCGCACCGTGGTGTTTTGTCATGCTCACCCAGACGATGAAGCCCTCCTGACGGCCGGAACAATGGCGAAGGCAGCAGCAGCCGGCCATCGCGTGGTGTTGATCATGGCTACCGACGGCGCAGCCGGGCTGGCCCACTCTGGCATCGACGATTTGGCCACCAGGCGTAGCGTCGAGCTGCACCGGTCCGCGGCCTTGCTCGGCGTTCACCGCACCGTGCACCTCGGGTTCGCCGATTCCGGCCTCGGCGGAGAACGAGCTCAGGGATTCGTGCACGCGCCACTGGAACAGGTCGCCGATGCGATCGGCGCGGTGCTCGACGAGGAAACAGCCGACATCGTGGTCGGCTACGACGCCAACGGCGGCTACGGTCACCCGGACCACCGACAGGTGCATCGCGGCGTGCGCGCCGCCTGCTCACACCGCCCGGTCTCCTTGTTCGAA
Organism: Candidatus Nanopelagicales bacterium; assembly: GCA_036007925.1. Classification (GTDB taxonomy): domain Bacteria; phylum Actinomycetota; class Actinomycetes; order S36-B12; family S36-B12; genus S36-B12. Next base: position 6,399 of record DASYOJ010000209.1, on the reverse strand, counting down.
GCCACCTTGCCGCGAGAACCCATCGCGCGCGCGGCTCACCTCGCGGCGGCTACCCACCTCACGCCCGCCGACTTCGATCCCCGTGAGTTCGATACCGCGTGGACGCCGCGGGCCCACATAACCCACCGAGTCAATGTCCGGGCTCACGTGCCGGCAAAACGCGCCGCGCAAGCAGCACACGCCTCCCAAGCCAGCGCTGATAGCGGACTGCGCACCCTGCAAGTACTTAGCAAAATTCCTGCACCATTCGCGCGGGTCCTACTCGGCACCGAGTTCTATGTGGAAGTCAGTAAGCGGGCGATGCGTTGAGCCAGGTCCTCGAGATCATGGTCGAACCACTGAATGCGTTCATCCTTGGCGAACCATCGCTGCTGCCGGCGGGCGAATTTGCGGGTGTCCTCGATCGTGATCGCCCGCGCCTGCTCCTGATCGATCTCACCGGCGAGGTACCGGACGATCGGCCCGTAACCCAACGCTGCGCTTGCCGTCGGCGCCTTCGCCAAACCTCGACCCAGCAGGGTGTGGACTTCCTCGACGAAGCCCGCTGCCCACATGGCATCCACTCGTTGCTCAATGCGCGCATCCAACGTTTCCCTGTCGATGTGCAGACCCACGCGCAGCGTCCGGTAGCGATCCACCGGTGCCGGTAGGCGGGCGATAAACGGCTCACCGGTGATCTGGTTCACCTCCAGGGCTCGCACGATGCGCCGGCCGTTGTTCACCTCGATGGCAGCTGCGGCGTGCGGGTCCTGCTTGGCCAGGACCGCATGCAACGCCGGCGCCCCGAACTGGTTCAACTGCTGCTCCCAGTGCGTCCGCACCGCCGGATCGGTTCCCGGGAAATCCATTTCTTCTAGTACCGCACGTACATACAGCCCGCTCCCACCGACGACGATGGGAACCCGACCTCGTGCCAGAACCCCATCGATGGCTTCGCGTGCTGCGTCGCGAAACTGCACCACTGTGACGGCTTCGTCGATATCCCACACATCGATGAGGTGGTGCGCAATCTGGTCTTGCTCGCCAGCTGTCGGTGTTGCGGTCCCGATATCCATTCCCCGGTACGCCTGCATCGAATCGGTACCGATGACCTCCCCATCGACCAGCTGCGCCACCGCGACAGCCAACGCACTCTTGCCCGAAGCTGTCGGCCCGACAACTGCGAGGACAGCTGGCTCGCTCACGCGCTGGGGAGCCCGATGCTCGGCATCCCCAGCAAGACTCCACCGGTTTCTGGTTGTCGATCCGCGCTGCGGTACTCGATGTCGATCAGCTCATCGGCTACCAGGTGATGGGGCGCGGCATAGGTGACCGTTGCGGTCACCAGATCCCCAGGCAAGGGCACCTCCAGGCCGGAGACATCCACGTGAACGAGCCGGTTATCGCGGGCTCGACCACTGATGCGCATGGTCGCACCATCTTTGCGGCCCTCCCCCGACGCCACGAGAACCTCCACCTCGCTGCCTTCGAGTTTGCGACCTTCTTGCCAGGCGATGTCGTTAACCAGTGCGACCAATCGCTCGTAGCGTTCTTGGACGACCTGCGCATCGATCTGATCGGGTAGATCAGCGGCCGGGGTTCCTGGGCGCTTGGAGTACTGGAACGTGAAAGCGCTCGCGAACCGCGCCTGCGCGACTACATCGAGGGTGGCGTGAAAGTCGGCTTCGGTTTCGCCCGGAAATCCCACAATGATGTCGGTGGTGATCGCCGCGTGCGGTATCTGCTCACGGACTCGATCGATGATCCCGAGGTATTTATCGCTGCGGTAGGAGCGGCGCATAGCTTGCAAAATACGATCCGAGCCCGATTGCAATGGCATATGCAACTGGGGCATCACATTCGAGGTCGTGGCCATGGCCTCGATGACATCGTCGGTGAAATCCCGCGGATGCGGGCTCGTGAATCGCACCCGCTCGAGGCCCTCGATATCGCCGCAGGCGCGTAGGAGATCGGCGAAGGCACCTCGATCCCCGAACTCCACGCCGTAGGCGTTCACATTCTGACCAAGGAGTGTCACTTCCACGACACCTTCGGCGACCAGCGCCTCGATTTCGGCAAGAATGTCTCCGGGCCGTCGATCCTTTTCCTTGCCTCGAAGAGAGGGAACGATGCAAAAGGTGCAGGTGTTGTTGCATCCAACACTGATGGACACCCACGCCGAGTGCGCGGAATCACGCTTGGTGGGTAAGGCAGACGGAAACTCTTCGAGGGCTTCCTTGATCTCTACCTGGGCTTCGCGCTCAATACGCGCACGCTCCAAGAGCACCGGAAGTGCGCCGATGTTGTGCGTACCGAAGACGACATCGACCCATGGCGCCTTCTTGACGATGGTGCCGCGATCCTTTTGCGCCAGGCACCCACCCACGGCGATCTGCATATCTGGGTTAGCTCGCTTGATTGGTGCGAGGTGCGACAAGTTTCCATACAACCGGTTGTCAGCGTTCTCGCGTACGGCGCAGGTGTTGAACACGACAACGTCGGCCTGTTCACCGTCTCGGGCGGCCACCAATCCCGAGCCCTCGAGTAACCCGGTTAATCGCTCAGAATCGTGCACGTTCATCTGGCACCCGTAGGTACGTACCTGGTACGTGCGCGCGCTCACCGGACCATGGTAGGCATCCGCGCGTCTTCGATGACGTGCACCTCTACACGGAGACGGATTGCTTTTGGGTGTCAGGATCGATGTCATCCACGACTTCGTCTTCGCCTTCTTCGATCTTGACCGTCGGCAAGATGCGCTCAAGCCAGCCCGGCAACCACCAGTTCGCCTTGCCGAACATCGACATCAGACTCGGCACCAGAACCAATCGCACGACGAAGGCATCGATCAAGACCGCAGAGGCCAGCGCCACACCGAACAACTTGATGATGGCGTCGGTACTGGGAATGAAGGCCATGAACACGCTGGACAGGATTAAGGCCGCGATGACTACCACTCGCCCGGATCCGGCCAGTCCGCGCCGGATACTCACCAGGTTGTCGCGGGTGCGCAGCCATTCTTCTTGCATTCGCGAAACTAAGAACACCTGATAGTCCATGGACAGACCGAACAAGATCGCGAACACCATGATCGGTACGAACGGGAAGATCGGCCCGGTGCCTGAGACGCCCAGCAGATCGGCGAACCACCCCCACTGGAATACCGCGACCGTGATGCCCATCGCGGCAGCCAGACTCAGCAGCGACGTGAGTGCACCGGTGAGCGGCACCAGCAGCGAGTGGAACAAGATCACCAGCGCAATGAATCCCAAGCCGACCACGACCGCCAGGAAGATCGGCAGGGCATCGGTGAGCACCGTGGTGAAGTCCTGGGTAATCGCCTGCGATCCGCCGACGTACAGTGCCGCCCCGGTGGCTGCCTCGAGTGAGGGGTTGACCTCATCGCGCAACTCGACCAGTAGGTCGGTCGTCTCGGCGTCCTGCGGCGCGCTGTCTGGGTAGACAGCGATCGCCTGAACCAGTTGCTGGTCGGGGACTTCCCCGGCTTGGGCCTGGAGTTCGGCGAGCTTGCCAAGGACCGGCAGCGCCTCGATCGATGGCGAGGTACCGGCAACGCCCGGCGCTGCCGCCAGGCCGGCGACGATGGTGCCGTAGGCCTGCGGGTCGGTGACCCCTTCGAGATCGGCGACCACCAGGAACGGGCCGTTCGAGCCGGGCCCGAAGCCCTCGGCGCGCAGGTCGTAGGCGATGCGGGCGTTGGAGCCTTCGGGTTTGCCCGAATCGTCGGCGAACCCTTGACGCAAGCTCAGTGCCGGGATCGCCAAGATGATGACGAAGCCCAAGGCGAGCGCGCTGGTCAGCCACGGAACCTTTTGCAGTCCACGGCCGTAGTGCGCCCAGCCTCGACCCTCCGCCTTGCCCGTTCCCGGCTTCTTGCCCCAAGGCAGGCGCAACGCAAGCGTCTTGGTGCCCAGCAAACTCAAGACCGCCGGCAAGAACCACACAGCCGAGAGCATGACCATGATCACCGTGACGGTGGCTCCGATGGATAGTCCGGTGAAGAATCCGATCCCCAGTACCAGCAGCCCGAGCAGTCCGATAACCACAGCCGAACCTGCGAACACGACGGCGCGCCCAGCGGTCTCGACGGCTTCGATCGCCGCCTTCTTCGGCTCATGGCCGACCAGGAGTGCCTGCCGGTATCGGTTGATGACGAACAGTGCGTAGTCGATTCCTACGCCTAGGCCGATCATCGCGGCGAGGGTGGGCGCGAAGGTGGCTACGTCGAGGAAGTTCGCAGCGAACGTCACGAAGGACAAGCCGCCTACAAGCCCGAATAAAGCGGTGATGATGGGCAATCCGGCGGCAACGATCGAGCCGAAGGCGATCAACAAGATGATGATCGCGACACTCACGCCGACGATTTCCCCCACAACGGGGGGCGCTGCACCCGCGAACTCCAGCAGTTGTCCTTGAACGCCGATGGTCAGGGAGTCGCTGCGAACTTGGTCGATCGCTGCATAGATGCGCTCGGCATCGGCAGCGGTCACCGTGGCCGCACCTTCGGCGTCGGTCACGAAGGAAATAGTGGACGCGGCGACGCTGCCATCGGGGCTGACGTTCGAGAAGGTTGCCGCCAGTGTTTGCAACTCTTCAGGGGTAAGCGCCTGCGCCGCGGCGCCGAGGTCGAATCCCCCGGTTCCGCAGTCGCGGCCCAGCCCGGTGCCGCTGGGATCGAAGGGGTTACTCACGCATGTGACGGAGTCCACCGAGGCGATTTCCTGTAGCACCGGCAGCACCTGCGCGGCGGTCTCCTCACCCACGGCTGGCCCATCAGCCGGTGACCACACCACCGTGGCGCCGCCGTCCACACTGCTGGTGTCGGTGTCACTGGCGGTGAGCAGGTCGGTGGCCACCTTGGACTCGGTATCGGGCAACTCGAAGGCGTCGTTGTAACTGCCACCTAGACCCACACCTAGGCCCACCAAGACCAGTAGGGCAGCGAACCAGGCGATCAACGCGGCGACCGGACGGCGTACCGCCCAGACGGACAAACCAGGCATGGGACTCCTTGAGAGATGGTGCGAGCACCCTAACAAGGAACAAAACCGTTCACAAATGTGGCATTCAAGGAACGCGGTTGTTCACAGTGACGTACTCTGCAGACATGAGCGCGGCACCCGAGACACCCGAGGCACCCGCCACGCGTCGCACCGGCGAGGAACTCCTCGCCGCGGTCCATGCCGCCGCGCTCGCCGAAATCGCCGAACACGGCCTGCGCGGCGCTTCCATGGACCGCATCGCCAAACGCGCCGGAACCGGCAAGGCCGCCTTGTACCGGCGCTGGTCAAATGTGCGCGAGCTCGGACTTGATGTCTTCGTCACGACCATGGCCTCGGCCGTCCCGCATTCCTACCCCGATACTGGACACCTGCGCGCGGACCTCATGGGATCGCTCACGGCGTTCACCCAACTGCTGCGCGGACCCCTGCAGACCGTCCTTCGCGAGTTGATCAGCGAATCAGCACACGATCCGGCACTGGTAACCGAATTCCGATCCCGGCTCGCCGATCCGATGCAAGCCGAACTCGTTGCCGTCCTCCAGCGCGCTATGGCCCGCGGGGAGATCCCCACCCAGCCCGTTGATCCCCTGGTCTTCGAATTACCCGATGCGATCGTGCTACACCGACTCTTGATCTACGGGGAGATCATCGATGACAACACTTGCGCCAACCTCGTCGACCGCCTCGTGCTCCCCTTGCTCGATTACCGCGCCTAGCGCTTCGCGCGCTACCGCGAAGCACACACCCGCCGGATAGCCCTTGCGGGCGAGTTGACCCGCCAGGCGGCCGGTGGCCTTGCGGGGATCCTCGCCTGGCTTGAGGCGCGCTTTGCGATGAGCGAATTCGCGGGCCCGCTGCCATTCATCGTCGTCATCTACCGAGGCCAGTGCCGCATCGATCACCTCCGGTGCTACGCCACGGGTGCGCAGTTCACGCTTCAATACCGGGCGCGCGAGGGCTTTGCCCCGATGCCGAGATTCCACCCACGAGGAGGCGAACGCCGCATCATCGATCAGCCCAACCTCTTCGAATCGATCCAACACCGCTGCTGCTACCCGCGGATCAGCTCCGCGGCGCGCAAGGTCCTGCTCGAGTTCCCCGCGAGTGCGCGGCGCCGCCGACAATCGGCGCAACAAGATCGCGCGCACCACCGATTCAGGATCGGCGGACTCTGCTGGCCGATCGGTAGGTGGTTCACGCCGGCGGCGCGACATCCGCACCCGCCAGGTCCCCTGCGGCGGACTCCACCGGCACCTCCTGCGCCGGTGCGTCCTGTGCTGGAGCATCTACCCGCGGCCCGATACCCAAGGACTCCTTGAGCCGCTTTTCGATCTCGTCGGATAGATCGGCGTTGTCCTTCAAGAACACCCGCGCGTTCTCCTTACCTTGACCGAGT
>DASYOJ010000208.1:0-2362 GCA_036007925.1 Candidatus Nanopelagicales bacterium | reverse complement strand
CAGGATCGTTGCCGCTCCCGCGTAGACCAGCGAGCGGATGAACTGCTCGCTGTAGTACGACAGCGCCTCGGGGTAGTTCGCGAGATCGAAGGCAGGCATGTACTGCCCGGAGGTGCCGGGCACCGGGACCTGCAGACTCGTGATGAACAGTGTGATGAACGGGACCGCGAAGAAGATCGCAAGCCAGCCCATGCCGGGCAGCAGCAGGAAGTAGGCAGTGCGCGAGCGCTTCTTGGCCGCTTGGGTCGGTTGTTGCGCCGTGGTGGTGGGAAGGGCCGCGACCATGCTCAGCCCGCTAGTCCGAAGCTGTGTTCGCTGGCCCAGTGCACGATGACCCGATCCCCCACATCGCAGCGATCCCCGACGAGGACGTTCTGTTCGAAGATGGTGATTCCTGTTCCTGCGTCTGTATGCACGAGGTACTGGGTGGAAACACCGGTGTAGGAGACGTCGACCACTGTGCCGGCCAGTCGGTTGTGGGCCTCGGGAACGTTCGCGGCATCGGGCTCATCGATGATCGTCATCTTCTCCGGGCGCACACCAACGATGACCTCACTGCCTTCGGCGAAGTTGCGGGCAGCGGGCACGGTGAGCAACTGGCCGGCGAACTCGACCTCGATGAGCTCGCCGCGAGTTCCACCCTTGCGCCCCGCGAACAGGTTCGATTGGCCCAGGAAATTCGCGACGAACACGGTGCGCGGTAGTTCGTAGATGTCGGCCGGGTGGCCCATCTGCTCGATGCGTCCGGCGTTCATCACCGCCACGGTGTCGGCCATCGTCATGGCCTCTTCTTGGTCGTGGGTGACGTGCACGAAGGTGGTACCGACCTCGGTTTGGATGCGCTTGAGTTCGATTTGCATCTGCCGGCGCAGTTTCAGATCCAAGGCGCCGAGCGGTTCATCGAGAAGTAGCACGTCGGGCTCGTTGATCAACGCCCGCGCCACCGCCACCCGCTGCTGTTGGCCACCGGACAACTGCGCTGGCTTGCGCCGCGCCATCGGGGCCAGTTCCACCAGTTCGAGTATGTCCTCCACGGGACCCTTGACGTCCTTAACTCCGCGACGCTTCAGGCCGAATGCGACGTTCTCGAAGATGTCCATATGCGGGAACAGCGCATAGGACTGGAACACGGTGTTCACCGGCCGCTTGAAGGCACGCAGATTGGTGATGTCTTGATCACCGATGTGGATGGTGCCCTCGGTGGGGTCCTCCAACCCGGCCACCATGCGCAACGTGGTGGTTTTCCCGCAGCCCGAAGCCCCCAGCAACGCAAAGAAACTGCCGGCCGGAATCGTCAACGTTAGGTCGTCGACCGCGGCAAGTTCGCCGAAACGCTTGGTCAGGTGGGAAAGGTGTAGGTCCTCCACCTGGCGTCGCTGTTCCATCGACCGCCTTTCGTCGTCCCGATTGTTGTGCAGCGGGAGACTAGTTGCCGATCGCCCGCTGGAACAGCCTTTCGTACTGCTCGTTTTGCTCGGGAGTCAGATCCATGAACACATAGGTCTGGTTCAAGAACTCCTCGGTCGGGAAGATGTAGGGGTTCTCGGCGAGCTCGGGATCGATGGCCACCATCGCCTCTTGGGCGCCGGAGACCGGGCACAAGTAGTTGATGTAAGCGGCAACTTCCGCGGCGACCTCCGGGTCGTAGTAGAAGTTCATGACCGCCTCAGCGTTCTTCTTGTGCGTGGAGACCGACGGCACCAGCATGTTGTCGGTCCACAGCGTGCCACCGGACTCCGGCAGCGCGAACGCGAAGTCATCGCCGAGGGCGAAGATATCCCCGGACCAACCGATAACACCGATGACGTCGCCGCTTTCGAGCGCCGCGAGGTAATCGTTACCGGTCACCTGGCGCACCTGCCCGCTGTTCACCTGTTCGGTGAGGGCATCAATCGCCTGCTGGAACTGCGCTTCGGTGAAGTTGGACGGATCGTTGCCCTGCCAGGCGATGATGCAGCCCATGGTGTCGCGCATTTCCGTCAGCAACGTGATGCGCCCAGCCAACGCCGGATCGAAGAGCTGATCCAGGCTCGTCATCTCGTTACTTCCGGTTGCCTCTTGGAAGGCAGCGATGTTGTAGCCCAGGCCGGCGAAACCGCCCTGCCACGGCAGCGTGTAGTCGCGCGGCTTGTCGAAGGAGACGTCCTGCAATCGCGGGATGAGGTTGGCGGAGTTCGGGATGTTCGCCTTGTCGAGCTTTTGGGCGAATCCGTTTTGGATCCACAAGCCGGCCATCCAGTCGGTGAGGACCACAAGGTCGCGTTCGATGTCCTGGCCCTGCTCCAGTTGGGTGCGAACCTTGGCGTAGAACTCGTTGTTGTCGTTGACGTCTTCGGTGTAGGTGACGTCGATGCCGGACTCT
>DASYOJ010000207.1:0-2165 GCA_036007925.1 Candidatus Nanopelagicales bacterium | reverse complement strand
TGAGATGGACGCCGACGGCTCCCACCAACCCGAGCAACTGCCACGGATCCTTGATGCGCTGCGTGATGCAGACCTGGTGCTGGGATCGCGGTGGATCGCCGGTGGTGGAACACAAAACTGGTCCAAGGCACGCGAGTTGCTTTCTCGTGGCGGGAATGTGTACACCCGCGCGATGCTGGGCGTGCCGATCCATGACGCGACCGGTGGGTATCGGGCCTTCCGCGCTGAGACTCTCCGGCGTCTGGACCTGCATACGGTCGCCTCGCAGGGCTACTGCTTCCAGGTGGACCTTGCCTGGCGCACCGTTCAGCGCGGCATGGTGGTCAAGGAAGTGCCCATAACGTTCGTGGAGCGCAGTGTGGGTGATAGCAAGATGTCTAAGGCGATCGTTGCCGAAGCGCTGCTACGCGTCACGCAGTGGGGAGCACAAGAACGCCTGCGCGGGCTCACCGGTAAGTCGAAGAAGGCGCGGTAACGGGTATGGGTTTTCGTGGACGCTTGATCGTGTTCGGCTATCCACTCGCGGAGATTTTGGTGTTGTGGGGTGTGGCCTCACTCATCGGCTGGGGTTGGGCGCTGCTGGGTTTACTTGCCGGATTCCCGATCGGCCTGGCGCTGATGCGCAATGCGGGAAACAGTGCCGCAGCATCGATGCAGGCCGCACCTGAGCGAGCCCGTGAGTTGGCCTCATCGATGGCCGGGCAGTTCGCCGCGGGAGTGTTGTTCTTCATCCCGGGATACCTGACCGATCTAGTTGCAGCGGCACTGTTGTTGCCGGGTGTGCGGGCCGGGGTCGGGCGGTGGATGGCACGGCGCTTCGGTCAGCAAACGTGGTACTCCCGATTTCCCGGATCAGGAGACGTCATTCGCGGGACCGTCATCATCGAGGACTTACGCACCGATGATCGTGACGGGCCCACTGATCCCAGTGACCCCGATGAACCCGATGACGGGCCACCACCGCCCGCACTCGGGCGTGGGCGAGAAACGTAGAAGGCGAGATCAGGCCGACTTGGGCAGATCCTGCGGAGCTTGATCTAACAGTGCAAGGCGCTCTTCCAGCAGCTCCTCAAGATCGGCGATCGAACGCCGCTCCAGCAGCATGTCCCAGTGGGTGCGAACAGCCCGCTCGGGCTTGCGCTCTGCGGGGGCGATCTCCTCAGCGATAGCTACCTCGCCGCAGCGGCAGGTCCACTCACGGGGGATCTCGTCGGCATCCACGAAGTAGGGGACGTCCGATGCATGGCCCTCCGGGCAGACGTATCGGACGATTCGGCGTTCCGCGGGAGCTACGTGCTCATCCCGCTCGTAACTCAGGGCACCAAGTCGGGTGCCTCGCATCGACGTCTCGGCCATGGGAGCCTCCCTCGCATGTCGGGTTACAGATAGGACGCAGCCCAGACAGCGTCGGTTCCCGGCCAGCTGGCAGGTTTTCCGTACCTCGCGACCGCTTTTCGGACGGCCCAGGGGACAGCGAGCTGGGGTCAGCCCGCGAGGAGGGCCACCACCACGATCAGCACCGCCACGGCCGCCCCGATGCCGATCCACGGCGCCACCTTGGAGGCTCGCCGGTAGGCCGGCTTACCGGTGCCGTCGGCGATTTGCCCCGCGGCACGCAGCCGATCATTGCCGTGGGCGATCCGCGCCGCCTGGGCTGCTCGTTCCTCGGCAGAGGCCTCTTTGGGCCCCGAAGCCAGGAAGTCTTCCTCGGGTATGAAGTCAGGAATCTCCGGGAGGTCGTCGTCTCCGTGGGGCTCAGGCGGCGAAGCAGTCATGGTTCCAATATCGCACGATCAGTCGGTGCCGGCGTCGAAGGCCGCGCCTTCCCATGCTCGATCGGCACTGCGCTCGTCCTCAGCCTCGTCCTCGTCTGCCCCGCGCTGGGCGATTTTTCCAGCGATGCCAGGGCGGATGTCACCTACCAACTCCACATGGCCATCGCGCAGCGTCCCAAGGCCGGCATACATTTCGAGCTTCGCGCGCGAATCGGAGATATCCAGATTGCGCATGGTCAGTTGACCGATGCGATCGTCGGGTCCGAAGGCAGCGTCATCCGTGCGCTCCATGCTCAACCGATCGGGGTGGTAGCTAAACGCCGGACCTTCGGTGTTCGCGATCGTGTAATCGTCGCCGCGACGCAGCCGTATCGTGACGGTGCCCGTCAC
>DASYOJ010000206.1:0-4197 GCA_036007925.1 Candidatus Nanopelagicales bacterium | reverse complement strand
GGGTGGTGGCATGGAACTGGCATTGCATTGCAACTACCGCACCCTGGATGCCAGTGCTGCCGGCTTGTCACTTCCGGAGGTGTTCCTCGGGTTGATCCCTGGTTGGGGTGGGGCGTGGATACTGCCCAACCTCATCGGCCCGCAAAAGGCCCTTGACGTCATCATCAACAACTCGATGAATCAAAACAAGCAATTGCGCCCCGCGCAAGCTCGTGATCTCGGAATCGTCGATGCCATCTTCGAACCTGCCGACTTCCTGGAACGCTCATTGACCTGGGCCGATGATGTCATCGCTGGCCGTATCGACGTTTCACGTCCTGAGATAGACCGCGCGACGTGGGATCAGGTGGTCGACGGCTATCGCGCGGGAGTGGAGGCGCGCATCCACGGGTCCACACCCGCTCCCTACCGCGCACTGGACCTCGTGCAGGCCGCCAAGACCCGATCCCGCGATGAGGGCTTCGCTGCTGAAGATGCAGCGCTCACCGAACTGGTGATGGGTGATGACCTTCGAGCCTCGCTGTACTCCTTTGATCTCGTACAAAAAAGGGCGAAGCGCCCGGTGGGTGTTCCGGACAAGGACATGGCACGGCCGGTCACCAAAGTGGGAATCGTTGGAGCTGGGCTCATGGCCAGTCAGTTGGCGATGCTGTTCATCCGCCGCATGCAAATACCGGTAGTCATGAGCGATCTCGACCAAGATCGCCTCGATGCAGGTATCGCCCGCGTGCACGCCGATATCGATGCACTGGCAGCCAAGGGGCGCATCAACTCCGACAAGGCCTCTCGATTCAAGGGCCTGATCCATGGCGCCATCGGAACCTCGGAATTCCACGATGCGAACTTCGTCCTCGAAGCTGTCTTCGAAGATCTGGACGTCAAGAAAAAGGTGTTCGCTGAACTCGAACAGGTCGTGGCCGATGACTGCGTCCTGGCGACCAACACCTCCTCACTGTCCGTAGGCGCTATGGCTGCGGACCTTCACCACCCCGAGCGGGTTGTGGGTTTCCACTTCTTTAATCCCGTAGCCGTGATGCCCCTGTTGGAGATCGCGCGAACCGATCACACCGACGACGCTTCTTTGGCAACCGCCTTCGCGGTGGCCAAAGAGTTGAAGAAGTCCGCCGTTCTCGTGGCCGACGCGCCAGCTTTCGTCGTTAATCGGCTGTTAATCCGCTACCTCGCGGAGATCACCAAGGCTGTCGACGAAGGCGCTGATTTCCAGGTGGCAGACCGCGCCATGGATCCCCTCGGTTTGCCGATGAGCCCCTTCGCGCTCTTGCAGTTGGTCGGTATGGGTGTAGCAGCGCATGTGTCCGCATCCATGCATCGGGCATTCCCGGACCGCTACTACTTATCGCCCAACCTGCAGCGCATGCTCGATGCAGGCATTGAAGGCATCTGGCAATGGGGTGCGGACGGCTCGCGCACCCTCGATCCGCAGGTGGCGCAGGTCTACCAACAAGGTGACACCACCCTCAATGAAGAGCAGATCCGAACACGGGCCTTGCAGGCATTGGCCGATGAAGCCCGCCGGATGTTGGACGAAGGAGTTGTAGCCGACGCCCAGGACATCGATCTGTGCATGATCTTGGGTGCGGGCTGGCCATTTTGGCTCGGTGGGCTGACGCCCTACCTCGATCGCACCGGAATCTCGGAGGCGGTTACGGCTCGACGCTTCCTTGCACCGGGCGTTGCGTCGCTTCCTGCCTAGCCGGCACCGGGGCATTGCCGCGCGGCTGTGCCGATACCCACTCGACGATGGCTCGGGAAATGTTCTGCGCGGTGAGCCCTGCTGAGTCCAGGACCTGCGCTCGTTTCGCATGATCGAGGAACTCGCGCGGTAATCCAAACGAACGCACCGGCGTATCGATACCGGCGTCTTGGAGAGCCAAACTCACCGCAGAACCAACTCCCCCGGTGCGCACGCCATCTTCCACGACCACCACATGCTTGGCGGATCGTGCCAGTTCCACCACCGCCGTGGGGACAGGAAGAACCCAGCGCGGATCGATCACGGTGGTGGCGATGCCTTGATCACCCAGCCGTTCCGCGACCTCCAGGCACATGGGAGCGAAAGCGCCCACCGACACGATCAGCACATCACTTGCAGGCCCAGCATCGACCAACACATCCACCGGTCCGCGAGAGCTCACCGCAGGAATTCCGGCTCCGAGTGCACCCTTCGGGAATCGCACCACGGTTGGACCATCGGTGACAGTTACCGCTTCGCGCAGCAATTCGCGCAAGGAGTCTTCGTCCCGCGGGGCCGCTAGGCGCAGGCCTGGCACCACCTGCAACATCGCCATGTCCCACATGCCGTTGTGGCTAGCGCCATCATCGCCGGTGACCCCTGCTCTATCGAGCACGAATGTGACGCCAGCTTTGTGGAGTGCGCAGTCCATCAGCACTTGGTCAAAGGCCCGGTTCAAGAAGGTGGCGTAGAGCGCCACGACAGGGTGCAACCCCCCATAGGCCAGTCCCGCCGCGCTGGTGGCGGCGTGTTGTTCGGCGATACCGACGTCATAGGTTCGATCGGGGTAACTCGCAGCGAAGCGCTCGAGACCGGTCGGGCCCAGCATTGCGGCGGTGATCGCCACGACGTCACGATGATCGTGGCCGATCCGCACCATCTCGTCGGCGAAGACGGATGTCCAGGTCGGTCCGGATTGGGTCAGCGGCTTGCCGGTATCCGGGTCGATCACGCCCACGCCGTGGAAGCGATCGGCTTCGTCGGCTTCCGCGGGTGCATAGCCCTGCCCTTTGCGGGTAATGGTGTGGACGATCACCGGATGGTCGAAATCTCGGGCCAAGGTGAGTGCGAACTCGACTTCTTGCTCGTCGTGTCCATCGACGGGTCCGATGTACTTCAGGCCCAGATCTTCGAACATGCCTTGAGGCGAAACAACATCTTTCACGCCCTTCTTCACACCGTGTAGGGCGTCATAGAGCGGTGCACCGACCACCGGCGTGCGCTTCAAGACGTTCTTCCCCCACGCCATGAAGCGCTCGTAGCTGCGTGTTGTTCGCAACGTGGCCAAATGGTGAGCCAGGCCACCGATCGTGGGCGAGTAGGAACGTTCGTTGTCGTTGACCACGATCACCACAGGACGATCGCTCGCGGCAATATTGTTCAGCGCCTCCCAGGCCATGCCACCGGTTAGGGCGCCGTCTCCGATCACCGCTACGACATGCCGAGAACCCAGCAATCCGCGTTGCTGCCAGGCCTTGGCGATGCCATCGGCATACGACAAGGACGTGGACGCGTGGGAGTTTTCCACGATGTCGTGGGGGCTTTCGGCTCGACTTGGGTAGCCCGACAATCCTGCCAACTGACGCAAGGAATCGAATTGCGCGCTCCGTCCGGTGAGCATCTTGTGCACGTACGCCTGGTGGCCGGTATCCCAGATAATGGCGTCCTCGGGCGAATGAAAAACCCGGTGCAGGGCGATCGTTAACTCGACAACGCCGAGGTTGGGTCCTAGATGCCCGCCTGTTGCGGCCACCTTTTCCACGAGAAAGCCTCGGATCTCGCTGGCCAACTGCGGCAGCCGATCAACGGGTACAGCCCGAAGGTCGTGCGGACTGTCGATCGTGCCGAGCAGGGCACCTACTGGTTCGCTCATGGGGTTTGGAGTCTACGGCCGATGGGTGCCGACGGCGCGCTCGCTAGAGCAAAGAGCGCAAAACGAAGGGCAAGATCCCCCCGTTTCGGTAGTAGTCGGCCTCCCCGGGCGTGTCGATGCGGACTGTCGCGGTGAACTCGACTACCCGACCTCCCGGGCTAACCGCTTCCACCGACACTTGCCGGGGCACCGGACCGCTATTCATAGCCTCCACCCCCCGGATGGTGAAGGATTCATCTCCCTCCAGGCCCAAGGTGGCCGCGCTTGCACCCTCCGGAAACTGCAGGGGCAAAACGCCCATCCCAATCAGGTTCGAGCGGTGAATGCGCTCGTAAGACTGCGCGATGACCGCACTGACCCCCAAGAGAGCTGTGCCTTTAGCGGCCCAATCTCGACTCGACCCCGATCCGTACTCCCTGCCCGCTAGGATTACCAGCGGAATGCCACGTTCGGCATAGGACATAGCCGCATCGAAGATCGGGACCACAACATCGCTTCCTTGGGTGAAGTCCACCGTGAAGCCACCCTCGACACCTTCAAGCATCAAATTACGAAGCCGGATGTTGGCGAA
>DASYOJ010000205.1:0-13412 GCA_036007925.1 Candidatus Nanopelagicales bacterium | reverse complement strand
TGGTCCGCACGGCAGCGGCGTGATCGGGAGCAAGGCGCTCACCGCGCCGATCCGTCACGAAGAAGGCATCGACAACCTCGGAGCCGAGGGTGTCGACCTTGGCTCCGATCACCACGACGTCGGCGGAGCGCAGTGCGGAGGTGATTCGGTACAGCAGCATCGATTCATCGTGGGCACGAACCTCCACCACTGTGTGGTGCTCGGCAGACTGGTCAATAAGTACCCAGGGCTCGACACCGGGCGCAGAGGGACTGATGGCATCCGAAACTCGGCGCTGCAAGCGATCGGCCACATCCAGATCTCCGACGAGTGCGGCGCGGATATCCGAGGCGATGGCGCGCTCGTCGGGCAATTCGCCGAAGAGCGCCTTCACGTTCCACTCCTGAGCCGCTCGCGATCCACGCGTTCTTACGCGAGCACCCCGAATCTGCAAGCGATGGATCGATAAAGCTCCGGCCACCAGGGACAAGACACCCACCCGATCGGGAGTGGAGACCACGATCGAACTGCCATCGTGCGCAGGCAGAACCCGAACCGTGGTCTCACCTTCCTCGGCTAACGCAGCATCAAGCGCGGTCGATATTTCTTGCGGTGCTTGCTGACCGGTATGCATCTGCGCAGCACACCTGCGCACGAGATCGCTGATCAATCCCCGACGCCATTCACTACGCACGGACGGTCCTGTTGCTTCCGCATCCGCCCAGCTAAGAGCGTGCAAGAGTTCCAAGGTGCTCCGGTCGGGGATGAGATTGAGCACCGTATTAATGGTTCCTGGGTCATCGAGATCCCGGCGCGTGGCGATATCGGGAAGTAACAAGTGTTGGCGAACCAGTAGGGCGATAGTTTCGGCGTCAGCAGGATCAAAGCCCATGGAAATTGCTAGGTCCCGTGCCATGGGTGCCCCCACCACACTGTGATCTCCGGGAAATCCCTTTCCGATGTCGTGCACGAAGGACCCAACCAGCAGTAGATCCGGACGCTCAACCTCGCGCGCACGCTTCCCCGCCTGGACGGCTGTTTCCAACAGGTGCCGGTCCACCGTGTACTCGTGAATCGGATTGTGTTGCGGAAGACAGCGCACTGATTGCCACTCCGGTATCCATTGCTGGACGATTCCGGCGTGATCCAGCGATTCCATAACCGGCAATAGCCCTGCACCAGCCCCGAGGAGAGAAACGAAGGACTGGCGCATGTCAGCGGTCCACGGTGTTGCGCCATCGTGCACAACACTTGCGAATCGCTCCAGCGCGCTCGGAGCCACGAGTACCGATGCCTGAGCTGCGGCGGCGGCGGCGCGCAGCACTAGACCCCGATCGCTTTCCGGTGTCGCTCCCCGCGCCAAGGTCACTTCACCATCGACAAGAACCACACCCTCGGCCAAGGGCACGCGCTCTAAGCCGCCGGAGTCCTGTCCACGGCCACCACGGCTGCGCAGACGCCGCAGAACCCGTGGGCCGGTGCTTGATCTGCGCCTGGTTGCCCGCATGGCCCGATACCAGGCGACATCACTTGTGTAGGCGATTTCCGAAGCGGCAAAGTAGACCCGGCGTAGTAATTCATCGGCGCTCGTACATCCAAGTTGAGATTGCAACGCCTCAGCAAGTTCGCCTTGTTCTTGCATCAGCAATCGATCGCGACCACCGCGTGCATGGAGGCCATCGCGCACATCGAGCAATGTTCGAACCGATTCGGTCCACGTTGTCCGGGGAACTTCCACCACCCATGACGCCGCCAAGGCTCGCAAGACCACCGCATCACGCAGTCCGCCATAACTTTCTTTCAGATCCGGCT
The DNA here is from genome assembly GCA_036007925.1 of Candidatus Nanopelagicales bacterium. Taxonomy (GTDB): domain Bacteria; phylum Actinomycetota; class Actinomycetes; order S36-B12; family S36-B12; genus S36-B12. The sequence continues at coordinate 11,621 of DASYOJ010000205.1, read as the reverse complement.
CCAGCAACTGGGCAAGATCGCCTGCGCGCTGACGTCGGGCACTCACCATTTGATGTAGATCACCCAATCGCAAGGCGGCACTTGCGCGCCAGTCCCCCAAAACCCCGGCCCGCAGCGAATCGGCAAGCGCAGCGTTTCCGGCGACAGCGCGGGCATCAAGTAAACCCAGGACAACTTTGGGATCTTGCTGTGCCAGGACACGTGCCTGGGCAACCGTGCGAACACTGTGGTCGAGCGCAATGCCAGAGTCCCAGATCGGATACCAGATAGCCGAACACACGGATTCGAGGTTGCCTGCTTGTGGCTCGTGCAGCATCAGAACATCGATATCGCTGCTCGCGGACATCTCGCCGCGGCCGTAGCCACCGATCGCCACTAGGCAGAACGACGTTGCATCATTCCCCGCTGTTGCCCGCTCGAACAATTGCCGCAACCAGGCGTCAATGGTCTGGGTGAGCAGCGCGCGGCGCTCAGACCCCGTGAGGTCCAAGCGCCGCGCGATCTCAGCTCGCCCGCCGGCGGCATCGATCATCGCCACCGGATCGGGTTGGGTGTTCATCGGCGAACTACAGAGCTTCCGCTCCGCGCTCCCCTGTGCGTACCCGAACAACTTCGTCAATCGGTCCCGACCAGACTTTGCCGTCGCCGATCTTGCCGGTTTGAGCCGCACTCACGATGGCATCGATCACGTCCCCGGCGCGATCGTTGTCCACCACGATTTCAATGCGCACCTTGGGCACCAATTCCACGGTGTACTCCGCACCGCGGTACACCTCGGTGTGTCCGCGCTGTCGACCGAAACCGGATGCCTCCGACACGGTCATACCCTGGATATCCAGTGCCTCCAGAGCGGTCTTCACATCGTCCAATTTGAACGGTTTGATGATTGCCGTCACCAGCTTCATCACTGCACCTCCTTCGCGCGGGCAGCGTGCCCAACGCCTGCGAATGCGCCACCGGAGCCGGAGTCACCCAACTCGTAGGCCGTTTCAGCATGCTCGGCGAGGTCGATCCCATTGACCTCGTCCTCCTCGTCCTCACGGATTCCCATGGTGGACTTCAACACCAGGGCAATGATGCCCGCCAGGATGAAGGAGTACACCATGACGCCGGCTGCGGCGATGATCTGCACGACGAGCAGGTTCAAGTCCCCGCCGTACAGCAGACCGTTCTGACCACCCTCGGCCGCCAGGTCCGAGGCCAAGAAGCCCAGGGCCAGCGTGCCGACGATGCCACCCACGAGGTGGATACCGACGACATCGAAGCTGTCGTCGTAACCGAACTTGTACTTGATCGTGACAGCCCAAGCGCACACGGCGCCCGAGATGATTCCGATCAAGATGCCACCCAACGGAGTGACATTTGCACACGCTGGGGTGATCGCCACCAAACCGGCGACGATTCCGGATGCAGCACCCAAGGAAGTTGCCTTCCCGTCGCGGATCTTCTCCACGATCAACCAGGCGATACCCGCACCGCACGTAGCCAGCAGTGTGTTGGTGGCTGCGATGGCGGCAGTGTTGTCGGCGGCGTATGCAGATCCGGCATTGAAGCCGAACCAGCCGAACCACAGTAAGCCTGCGCCCAACATCACCATCGTCAGGTTGTGCGGACGCATGGGTGTCTTCGGCCATCCCAGGCGCTTGCCCAAGATGAGCGCAACGGCGAGTGCCGCAGCACCGGCATTGATGTGCACGGCTGTGCCTCCGGCGAAGTCGATCACCTCGGCGCCACCGATGTTCAGCTGGCCGATCCAGCCGCCACCCCAGACCCAGTGGGCGACGGGGAAGTAGACCAGCGATGCCCACACTGCGGCGAAGATGATCCATGCCCCAAACTTCATGCGGTCGGCAAGTGCACCGGCGATGAGGCCCACGGTCAAGCACGCGAACATCGCCTGGAAGACCACGTCGGCCATCAGCGGGAACGAATCTCCTTCTGCAGGAGGCGCAAGTGCTGCCTCGAGACCGAAGTAGTCGGTGAAACTACCGACGAAGTAGCCGGTCGTGGATCCGTACGCCATGGAATAGCCGTACAGCGCCCACAAGATGCCGACGATGAACAACGCGCCGATGACCATCATCAGCATGTTGAGAACGGATTTCGATCTGTTCATTCCTCCGTAGAAGAACGCCAAACCGGGAATCATTAAGAAGACCAGCGCGGAAGATGTGAGCAACCACGCGGTAACGCCCGAATCCATAAGGTACCTCCTGTTGTGTGGCCCTAGCCGGGGCTCACAGTGGAGGTATGGCGTTTCCGTAGGTCGCGTAACACGTTTCGCCTCGGTGACGAAACCTGCCTTCTTGTTTCGGGTGCGTTACGAAATCAGCGCGTCCACAAACTCCGCGGGGTCAAAGGGCGCCAAATCATCGGGGCCTTCCCCGAGTCCGACAAGCTTGACCGGAACACCCAATTCGCGCTGAACAGAGATGACGATGCCACCTTTTGCTGTGCCATCCAGCTTCGTCAAGACGATGCCGGTCACATTCACCACTTCGGCGAACACCCGAGCTTGCACCAAACCGTTTTGCCCGGTTGTAGCGTCGATAACGAGCAACACCTCATCAACTTCGCTGCTCTTCTCCACGACCCGTTTAACTTTGCCGAGTTCGTCCATCAGTCCGGTTTTGGTGTGCAGCCGGCCTGCTGTGTCCACGACTACGGCATCAACACCGGCCCGCTGGGCCACATCGACCGACTCGAACGCGACCGAGGCCGGGTCTCCACCCTCCGGGCCTCGCACCACAACGGCCCCCACTCGATCGCCCCACGTTTGCAACTGCTCGGCTGCAGCGGCTCGAAAGGTGTCGGCTGCTCCCAAGAGAACGGTGCGCCCATCGGCAATCAATACCCGCGCCAACTTTCCGGTGGTGGTTGTCTTTCCCGTCCCGTTGACTCCCACCACGAGGATGACGGCCGGCCGACCAGAGGCCTTCGTTATGAGCGAACGATCCATAGACGGGTCAACGAGGGAAATCAATTCGGCGCGGAGGGCTTCGCGGACACCGCTAGCCCCCTCCACCTGGATCCGGGTTCGAAGGCTGTCCATTAATTCGGTGGTGGCTGCAACCCCGAGATCGGCGCCGAGCAACACTTCTTCGATCTCATCCCAGGTATCCGCATTGAGGTCATCCCGCGAAAGCAGGGCAAGCAGACCCTTGCCCAGTGTGTTGTTCGATCGAGCCAATCGCTCACGCAACCGGTGCAGGCGACCTTTTGTCGGCTCGGGGACTTCGACTTCCCAGATTCCCGGCTCTTCCAGCGCCTCTCGCAAAGCTTCTTCCGGAGCCGGTGCTTCACCGGGTTGATCAAGAACAGTGGTGCCGACATCGGAAATGTCGCGGCGCGGGGTATCTCGCGGGACGGTGTCGTCATCGCCCACCCCTGGGGCGTAGTCAATTCCCGGCCGGGGCCGTGGCGGCGCTGTCGGCTTACCCCGACCGCGGGCCAACGCGAGCCCAGCCCCGATCACGACGCCAAGGAGAACGACAGCGAGAACGACGTACCAGGTCAGGGAGTCCATAGCGCCCTAGTCTGGCAGCAGCGCCGATCCCGCAAGCGTGCTAGGCGCTCACTGCCTCACGGATGCGCTGGCCGATCACCTGGGTCACGCCATCACCGCGCATGGAAACTCCGTAGAGCGCATCGGCTATCTCCATGGTGCGCTTTTGGTGCGTGATGACGATCAATTGCGAACTATCCCGAAGTTCTTCGATCATGTCGATCAACCGACCAAGGTTCACATCGTCGAGCGCGGCTTCGACCTCGTCGAGGACATAGAAGGGACTCGGTCGAGCCTTAAACAAGGCCACCAAGAACGCCACCGCGGTCAGGCTGCGCTCGCCACCGGAAAGCAGCGATAGCCGCTTGACACGCTTACCGGGAGGCCGGGCTTCGACATCCACACCCGTGGTGAGCATGTTGTTCGGGTCGGTCAAGACCAAACGCCCCTCACCTCCGGGGAACAAGCGAGAGAACACTCCTTCGAATTCGCGCTCCACATCGCGGTAGGCCTCGGTGAATACCTGCTCCACGCGCTCATCGACTTCCTTGACGATGTCCAGGAGGTCATCGCGGGTGCGCTTGAGGTCATCAAGCTGTTCGGACAAGAAGCGGTGCCGCTCCTCCATCGCCGAGTACTCCTCCAGCGCAAGCGGATTCACCTTGCCCAGCAACGCCAAACCCCGTTCGGCTTCCTTCAACCGTTTTTCTTGTTCGGCGCGGACATACGGGTAGGGCTGCGGCTCGGGTGCGTCCTCGGGCACCTCGTCCCCGGGGGCTCGCGGTGAGGGCGGGACCGGCTGATCTGGCCCGTACTCCCCCATCAAGACCTCGGCTTCGATGCCGTATTCCTCCAGCGCTTTGACTTCCATTTGCTCGATACGCATGCGCTGTTCGGCTCGGGCGAGTTCATCGCGGTGCACACTGTCGCGGAGACCGTCGAGTTCGCTTGTCAGTGAGCGCAGCTGCTCGCGCACATCGGCGAGCAACTCAGCGCGCTCGCGGGCTGCGCGATCTAGTTCACTACGACGCCGCTGCGCGTGGGCAATCGAGTGATCAATGCGCGAACGCACCGCCCCAAGCCCCCGAACCACAGCCTCGGCCACGATGAGATCGCGGGCTCGACGCTCACGGCGTTCTTGCGCCGCACGCCGTGCCTCACGCTCCGCGGCAGCGTCCCGCTCAAGTCCATTCGCACGATCGGCCACCGCTGCCACGCGTTCCTCTGCGGTGCGCATCGCCAACCGGGCCTCGACTTCTTGTGCGCGCGCCGCTTGAGCGGCTTCGGTGAGTTCGGGGCGTCGGTCCGGACCTGGGTCGGCAACCGGTTCTTCGTGCACCGCGCGTAGCCGCTGGCGTAACTCAGCGATGTCGGCTTCGTCTTTGGTCAACGCCGCGCGGGCAGCGGCGACCGCCTGTTCGAGCCGATCGGCTTCAGCTGCCGCAGCACGCGCAACCTGACCGAGTTGTCCGAGTTTTTCGGCCACGGCCGCCATCTGCGCATCGGATTCATGCAATTTGGCCAACGCCTGCTCGAGTGCATCGGCCGCATGGGATTGCCGCTCGCGCGCGGCGACCAAGTCGAAGCGCAATCGCTCTGCACTTGCCACGAGGCCGTCGAGTTCACTCCGGGCTTGCTCGTAGGCAGTTTGCAATTCCACCAGCGAGTCGCTCACCGCAGAACCACCACGCACAATGCCGCGGGCAAAGACATCTCCGGCTTCACTCACCCAGGTCAGGTCGGGTCGAGATTGCATCCCGCGCACGGCCTGCTCGACATCAGCAACGACGACGGCACCGGCCAAGAGGACATCAACCGCCGGACGCAGCAGATCCTCGCAACGAACCAAGTCACGCAACCAGCGCCCCTCGGGAGCTGGCTCACCAGAGTCCGCCACACGCTCACTGGTCTGTTCGACAATCACCATGGCCGCCCGACCGCCGTCGGACTCCTTCAAGACCGCAAGCGCATCGACAGCCGTGGAATGGCCACGCACAACAACCGAATCAGCCATGTCTCCCAACACGGCGGCAACGGCGTGTTCAGCTCCACCGTCGATATGTAGGTGCTCGGCCAACGCGCCCACTACACCGGGCACCTGGGCATCGATAAGTGCAGCACCTGCATCTGAGCGCTTCATGCCAAGTTCGAGCGCCTGACAGGTGGCTTCGGCGGCGGCCCGTTCGCGCTCGATTCGCGCTTCGCTGGCCCGCAGCTCTTCCACAGCAGAGTCGGCTTCGGCCAACGCCACTTGCGCACGCTCGTGCGCTTGGTCAAGACCGACTTCACCTTGATCAAGGCCGACGATGTCGACTTCCACACTCGCGAACTCGCTTTGCGCGCCGTCCGCGCGCGCCCGAGCCTCGGCGATCTGACTTTCCAAGCGGGTGATTTCGGCGCTGCGTGCATCTCGCCGGGACTCGGCGGCTGCAACCTGACCTTCGAGGGTGGCCAGTCCTTCGCGACGATCGGCTGCCGCGGCTTCCACTTCTTCGATCCGACGCTGTTCAGCCGCCGAAGCTTCTTCAGCCCGGTAGCGTGCTGATTCGGTAGCCGCGAGCGCATCGCGCAGTGCTTCTACTTCGCGTCCGAGTTCGAACTCCTGAGCGCGCAGCGAGCGAGCTTCGGCATCGAGTTGATCGGGATCGCGCCCAGGAACCTGTGTTTCCTCGTCTTCGGGTTGCAGATGTCGCACCGTGGCACGCGCGAGTTGCTCAAGGCCGTGAAAACGCTCGCCTACCGCCGACAAGGCGAACCACGTCTCTCCCGCCTCCGACAACTGTGGGGCTTGCTCGCGCTCGGTGGCTTCGGACTCAGATTCGCGTGTCTGCAACTGCTGAATCGAAGTCTCGACTTGGTGTTGTCTTTCGCGCAATGCGGTTTCGTCAGCGACTTCGGCTTGAAGCTCCGTGCGCGCCTGTAAAAGATCGTCGGCAAGGAGTCGAAGCCGGGCATCGCGCGCATCGGTCTGGATGACCACTGCACGACGAGCGACTTCAGCCTGGCGGCCTAGCGGCTTGAGCTGGCGACGCAGTTCGGAAGTCAGATCCTGCAAGCGAGTGAGGTTGGCCTCCATCGAATCGAGTTTGCGCAGCGCCTTTTCCTTACGCTTGCGGTGCTTGAGCACCCCGGCGGCTTCCTCGATGAAGCCCCGCCGGTCCTCAGGGGTGGCGTGCAGGATCGAATCGAGCTGGCCCTGGCCAACGATGACGTGCATCTCCCGGCCGATTCCCGAATCCGAGAGCAACTCCTGGATATCGAGTAACCGGCACTGTTCGCCATTGATCGCGTACTCAGAGCCACCGTTACGAAACAGCGTGCGCGAGATCGTGACTTCGGAGTACTCGATCGGCAGTGCGCCGTCGCTGTTGTCAATCGTCAACGCAACCTCGGCCCGACCAAGCGGAGCGCGCCCGGAGGTGCCAGAGAAGATGACGTCTTCCATCTTGCCACCGCGCAGGCTCTTAGCCCCTTGCTCACCCATCACCCAGGACAAGGCATCGACCACATTCGATTTGCCCGAACCATTCGGCCCCACCACACAGGTGACACCGGGCTCGAACTCCAAGGCAGTAGCCGAGGCGAAGGACTTGAATCCCTTGAGGGTGAGCGTCTTCAGGTGCACGGGCCGGACATCTCCATTCGGTGGCGTTCCCACTCAAGGTGGGAACCGGGTGCGGGGAAGGCGCAGTGCGATGCTACCGAGGCCGGTGGGCCGTAGCGCCTCACCACGCGGCGCGGCTGAGATGACACCGCTGGGGGACTATTCCCGCCAGGCGATGGCCTCGGTGACCCGCATGGCTGCGCGCTTGACCAGCCGCACCCCGGTGTCTACCTGGTCGGTGAACCGAAATTCCGGGGCGCTGACCGACACGGCCGCGATCGGGCGCCCATGCGGGCCGCGCACGGGCGCGGAGATATTGACGACGCCTTCCTCGTACTCCCCCCAGGTGATGGCCGCCCCCGCCTGTTGGATGCGATGCAATTCGGCCACCCATTCCGGCGTGCTGTGCACCGTGCACCGTTCACCGGCCTCCACGAGCCGGTCCTCGGTGAGCCACTCAGCCCAAGAATCCTCGGGTTCACCGGACATGACCGCGCGGGCCGTAGAGGAACTCGCGGCCGGGTAACTACTGCCCACTCGGGCATAGGCGCCCAGGCCGTGTGGGCTGATCTGGGCAGCAATCACGATCGTTTGGCTCGATCGTAAAACCGCGAGCATCGCGGTCTCGTTCAGTGTGGAAGCCAGGTTGCGCAGGTACGGTCGGGCGATCTCGGCCAGCCGCGCCTCCATGCTGCGGGCTCCGATCGCCGCCAGGCGCCATCCAGGTCGATAGCCGCGGGTCACCGGGTCCCGGTGCACGATGCCGGCCTGCGCCAAGGTCGCTAGCGCCCGCGAGGTTTGCGTCAGGTCCCGATTGAGCCGCCGGGCGATGGCCGAGACGCCTAACGGCTCGGCCGAATCGGCGAGCAACTCCACGATCGCGATGTCCCGGGCCAGGCCGCTGGTGTTGTTTCGTGCCACAGGCACGAATCGTTCCCCCTGTCTTGCCATATGCGCAAGAGATCTTGCACGTGTGTCGCCTGGCCCGGGAATCTTCCCGCCGCGAGGCGAAACGCAGTTTGGTCGCATCACCAGCAGTCACATATCGGGGAGTCAGCTGTGCACATCGGCGAGGCATTCATCAGTAGCGGACCCAACGCCGCCCACATCAACACCGTTCTAGGCCACCGTGATGGTCCGGCGGGCACCGCATGGGCCACCGCGTTGGCTACCCCCACGCCCGGGCACCAACGCTTCGCGGTGATCGTGCGCCCCGGCGTTCCGGTCCAGCCCCCCACCTTGTTCGTCAACAAGGCGACCTTCGCGAGCGACGATCACGGGCTGTTGCACTGGGGCCCGGCCCAGGCAGGCGTGGCGACCGGAGTCACCCGGGCCGTGCGCGAGGGCATCGTGGGCGACCCCACGGACCTCGCATTGATCTGTGCCGTGTGGGTCAACCCCGCCGCCGACGATGCGAACGAGATCTACCGCAACAACGCCGAAGCCGCGTTCGTTGCGCTTCGTCGCGGTGCGCGCGGCGAACCCACAGCAGCCGAGATCGACGAAGCACTACCTGCCAGCAATCCCTTCTTCACCGCACCGGAGTAGCCATGAACAACATCCCCAACAGCAATGTCACCGACCTGCACTCGCATGATGCTGCGCCGGCAACGGCGAAGTCCGTCGCGGTCATCGGACTGGGCAATATGGGCGGCGCGATGGCCGCCCACCTCATCGATAGCGGCTTTTCCACGACCGTATTCGACGTCAACACCGAGCGGGTAGACGAACTCGTCGTGCTCGGCGGCCACCCAGCTACCAGCGCCGATGCAGCGGTGACCGACGCCGATTACGTCATCACTATGTTGCCAACACCGTGGATCACTTCCGAGGTGATGCTCGACGGCGGCGTTGCAGCGGCGATGAAACCCGGTTCGATCTGGATGGACACATCGACGTCCATCCGTTCAGCACTCATGGAGATCGAAGCCATTCTCGATGCACGTGGTGTGCGCTATGCCGAAGCCCCTGTCACTGGCATGTCCCATGGTGCGCGAAATGGCACGCTGGAGTTCTTCGTGGGCGCAAGCACCGCAGACTTCGACGACGTCTTGCCGTTGTTGCAGGTCATGGGCAATCCGGAGCGGATTTTCCATGTCGGCCCGCGCGGAGCCGGTTACGTGGTGAAACTCATCATCAACCAACTGTGGTTCAACCACACCGTCGCACTCGGCGAGATGATGGCATTAGGTGTCAAAAGTGGTGTCGATGCGGGCGTATTGCACTCGGCGATCGCTGGCAGCCCCGCTACGTCGTTCTTCCACGAGCAGGGCCTTACCCGCATTTTGTTCGATGCCGACTACGACGACACTTTCGCAATGGCGCTGGCCTGCAAGGACTCGCGTTTGACAGTCGCACTTGCCGATGAGTTGCAGTGCCCGTCCGCACTCACCCGGGTGGTCGATGCGTATTTCGAAGAGTCACGCGCAACGCATGGTGATCATGCCGGAGAGATGAGCCCCTTCCGGTTGTTCGAAGACGCCATCGGTTCACCCATTCGGGTGACCCGCGATGGCAACATCGTCGTCGCCTAAGTAACCGACCCTCACCCCCTTTAGGCGTTTCCCCCGGAATCCGGGGGGTTCGCGTCGTTTCCCCCGGTAGTCCGGGGGAAACGGCTCACTTCCCCCGGATTCCGGGGGAAACGGGGGGTGGGTTGGCAGCGCGGGCACGAAAAGCTCGAGCGGTTCATGAACGCCTCACGGCGCATGGGTGCTCCACACCGGTGGCACGGCTCCGCCTCGCGGCCATACGCGTCGAGCAAACGATCGAAATAACCAGACTCACCGTTAACGTTCACGTACAAGGAATCGAAGCTGGTGCCACCTTGGGCTAACGCGGCTTCCATCACCTCTCGCGCGTGCGCGAGGAGTTCGAGGACCTGCGCCTGGCGAAGTTTCCCGGTGGTCCGGCGTCCGTGCAGCCGGGCACGCCAGAGGGCTTCGTCCGCGTAGATGTTGCCGATACCCGAAACCACGGATTGATCCAGGAGGACGCGTTTGATCTCTGTGTTCTTGCGCCGGATCAGCCGCGCCGTTGCACCGGCGTCGAACTCGGGATCGAGCAGGTCGCGGGCAATGTGGGTGATGGTCCGGGGCACACCATCAGTCATGTCATCGAGGTACAGACCACCGAACGTACGTTGATCCACGAATCGCATCTGACGATCACCGTCAGCGAAAGCAATCCGCACCCGCAGGTGCTTTTCATCCTGCGATTCCTGCGGTTGCATGAGCACCTGCCCGCTCATGCCCAAATGCACCACGAGGGCGAGATCGTTCTTGTTCACCAGCGGAAGCCAGAGGTACTTGCCGCGCCTACTCGCGCACCGGAAGGAATCTCCGGCGAGTGCATCACGGATCGCGATCGCCCCACCGGGACTACGGCGGACCGAACGTGGATAAAGGACCTCGACCTCACCGATGATCCGATTGGTCGCCCAGCGGTCGATGCCGCGTCGAACAACCTCGACTTCGGGAAGTTCAGGCATCGCCGCCGAGGGCGGCGTACGCCTGGGCAGCAGCTTCTTGCTCAGCAACTTTCTTGCTGCGTCCGCGCCCGTTACCGAGGACACGACCACCGACGATGACTTCGGCGGTGAACTCCTTGGCATGATCGGGGCCGCTATCAATCACCCGATACTCCGGCACTCCGCTATCGGTTTCCGCCGCTCGCTCTTGTAGCGAGGTCTTCCAGTCCAAGCCGGCACCCAGGTTCGCTGATGTCGCAATGAGAGGACCAAATAAGCGCTCAACGAACGAGCGCGTGGTCTCCAGATCGGTGGACATGTACATCGCGCCAATGACCGCTTCCATCGCATCGGCCAGGATGGAGGACTTGTCGTGGCCTCCTGTGCTCTCTTCACCTTTGCCGAGTAACAAGTAACTGCCGAGGTCCAATGCGCGCGCAACCCCCGCTAGAGCTTGAGCATTGACAACCGCCGCGCGCAACTTAGCGAGTTGACCTTCTGGCTCGTCGGGAAAGTCCCGGTACAAGCGCTCGGTCACCACGATGCCAAGCACCGAATCACCGAGAAACTCCAAGCGCTCGTTAGTCGGCAGTCCACCGTTCTCATACGCATAAGAACGATGAGTGAGGGCCTGGCGCAATAGGGCTGGATCCATCTCCTGGCTGAGGGCCTGCATCAACTCCGCCAACGATTCGTCGAGATCCGACGAAGTCATCTCATTCATCCCTTCTCGCTGGAGGAAACCACCGTGGAGGTGTCACCGGTTAGTGATCGTTGATGGATGGTGATGACGATAGCGACAAGCTCACCGATCGTGGCTATATCGGCCTCAGCGGGTGGGTCGTGTGCGATCGCGCACCCGAGGTGATCGCTCACCACGGCCCACTCCCCGGCGCTCCCATTCCAGCCAAGCAAGGACAGTGGCGTATCAGCGCGCACGTTTTGTGGGTCGGCATCAAGCGCTCGCGCAACGGCGGCCACCTGATCGGGATCGATGTTCATCCGCGTTCACCATCTACTTCCATTTCGCCGCGAGCATCCAA
>DASYOJ010000204.1:0-1655 GCA_036007925.1 Candidatus Nanopelagicales bacterium | reverse complement strand
GTCCACTTCATCTGCGTGGGCACCCCCCAACAACCGGGCGCATACGCCGCGGACATGTCCCAAGTTTTCGGCGCTGTGCAGGCCCTCGCCCCGTACCTGTCCGGTACCGATCTCGTGGTCGGTAAATCCACCGTCCCTGTTGGCACCGCGGACGAAATCGTCGACATCTTGAAAAACACCGCCGCCAGTGGTGTCGAGGTCGCCTGGAACCCGGAGTTCTTGCGCGAGGGCTACGCGGTGCAAGACACCTTGAAGCCCGACCGTCTCGTTGTAGGCGTGCGCACCGAACGCGCCGAGCAGATCATGCGCGAGGTCTACGCCCCTCTCATCACCGATGGCGTGCCTTTCCTGGTCACCGACTACCCAACCGCCGAGCTCGTGAAGGTTGCCGCGAACTCCTTCCTGGCGACCAAGATCTCCTTCATCAACGCGATGGCCGAGGTGTGCGAGGCCGCTGGCGCCGACGTCACGCAACTTGCGCAAGCCATCGGCTACGACCCCCGCATCGGCAACCGCTTCCTTGCCGCCGGTCTGGGCTTCGGTGGCGGGTGCCTACCCAAGGACATCCGCGCCTTCATGGCGCGCGCCGGCGAACTCGGCGCTGATGAGGCACTCATGTTTCTTCGCGAGGTCGATCAGATCAACTTGCGCCGTCGCGCCCACACCGTCGACCTGGCCCGTAAAACCCTCGGCGGAGATTTCCGCGGCAAGGTCGTCACAGTCCTCGGTGCAACATTCAAGCCCGACAGCGACGACGTCCGTGACTCCCCTGCCCTCGACGTTGCCGTTGCTATCTACAACTCCGGTGCGAACGTGCGGATCCATGATCCCAAGGGCATCGACAACGCCCAGCGCGTGTACCCGCATATGGACTACCGCACCGATCTCATCGATGCCATCACCGGCAGCGACTTGGTGCTCCTTGGAACCGAATGGCGCGAATACCGCGAACTCGATCCGCAAACGCTCACCCCCTTGGTGCGCACCGCCGCGATCATCGATGCCCGCAACGTGCTCGATTCCAACACCTGGCGCTCAGCCGGCTGGACGTTCCGCGGCCTTGGCCGACCCACTGCATGAGCAACAGCACCTTCGCTGACAACGAGCAGATCCACAAACTGCTCACCGACTCCCACCTGTGGTTCATCGTCGGCCTAGGCGATGACCCCACTCGCCCGGCATTCGGCGTAGCGAAGGTACTGCAAGCACACGGTAAGCAGATCGTGCCAATCCACCCACGTGCCGAGACTGTCCACGGCGAACAGGGGTTCACCACTATCGCTGAGGCGGCCGCAGTCCACGGCCCACCGGATGTGGTCGATGTGTTCGTGCGCTCTGATCGCGCGGGCGAATTCGCCGATCAGGCCATTGAGGCCGAAGCGAAGGCCGTGTGGTTCCAGCTCAATGTCATCGACCATGACGCCGCCACGCGAGTTACGGGCGCAGGACTCACCATGGTGATGGATCGCTGCCCCGCGATCGAGTACCGCCGGCTCGCGCGCTAAGTCTCGCGGCGGATCGAATCACCCTTCGCACGCGCCGCGGCGTTTAGGTCTTGCTGGAACTGCTCCATCTGATCGAGAAGAGCACCATCGCCGATCCCGAGAATCCGCAAGGCCAGCAACCCCGCGTTACGCGCACCTCCGATTGCCACC
>DASYOJ010000203.1:0-2430 GCA_036007925.1 Candidatus Nanopelagicales bacterium | reverse complement strand
ACCTCGGTCCCGGGTCGCAAGCCGAGGCGCTCGCGGATGTCCTTCGGAACGACCACACGCCCCCCTGCATCAATGGTTGCCAGCATGGTTTGACGGTACCATTTCTAGCTGAACGCGTGGGGCTGACGTTTCCTGGGGCGGTTTTCCTTAAGCGGCGTCGTAGTTCTCGACATACCACTGGTAGGTGGAGGCGACTCCGTCACGCAACTTGATCGTCGGGTACCAACCGAGCGCGTTGATGCGCGAAGTGTCGAGGAGTTTGCGCGGCATGCCATCGGGCTTGGAGGTATCCCATTCAATTTCACCATCAAAGCCAACGACGGACGCAACCGTCTCGGCGAGTTCCTTGATGGGTAGGTCATCGCCCCAACCGACGTTGATGGTTTCGGGGGAGTCGTAATTGTCGATCAGCATCAAACACGCATCGGCGAGATCGTCCACGTGCAAGAACTCCCGGCGCGGTGCGCCTGTTCCCCACACGGTCACGGTGTCGATGCCATCGCGCTTAGCTTGATGGAAGCGGCGGATGAACGCCGGCAGCACGTGCGAGGACTCTAGATCGAAGTTGTCGTTCGGGCCATACAAATTCGTGGGCATCGCCGAGATCCACCGCTTGCCGTACTGCGTGCGGAACGCCTCGATGTAGTAGATGCCGGAGATCTTGGCCATCGCGTACGCCTGGTTGGTCGGCTCGAGCGGGCCGGTCATCAACGACGATTCACGAATCGGCTGCGTGGCGTGCCGCGGATAGATGCACGAGGATCCCAAGAACAATAGTCGATCAACGTCCGCGTTATGCGCGGCGTCCATCACGTTCGTTTGGATGAGCATGTTGTCTTGCAGGAAGTCCACCGGGTAGGTGGAGTTGGCCATGATGCCGCCCACGCGCGCTGCGGCGTCGATGACTACGTCGGGCTTGGCCTCGGCCAACGCGGTGAACGTGGCATCGCGATCGCGCAGATCCAACTCCGAGGAGCGCCAGCCGATCACTTCACCGGCACCGGCGCGCTCCAACGCCCGCACCAGCGCCGAGCCGACCAGGCCGTTATGCCCGGCGACGTACACCTTCTTGTTCGACCAATCGAAAGCCACCACTTCATCCTGCCACAGCGGAGCCTTCCCAACCCTCTCCCCGATGCGGCGTCAGGCGTGGCCGCGAATTTTCAATTTCTGCGGCCACAACCGACGCCGCAACGGGGAGTGTGAGCGCCGATAGCCTGATGCCACCCGGCTAGGAGGACTCCATGCGCACCATCACCCTCGATCAACTCGGCTCGATCCTGGGCGGCGTGGAGCCCAACCCGCGGGTGGTGGTCTCCGGCAACTTCGCCACCCCCTACACACTCCTGGGCGCACTCGACGCGACGCTGCCCGAATACCGCCTGCACATGCTCAACGCGCACGGCACGCTGCCCAAGCGCGACGGCGTGACCTACGAAACCGCCTTCATCGGCCCGGCCATGCGCGGCGCCGACGTCCACTACATCCCCGCGCGGCTATCGCTGCTTCCGCTGCTGCTCAAACGCGACTACCGCCCAGACATCGTGCTGATCCAAACCTCGCCCAAGCACCACGACACCGTGTCGCTGGGCATCGAATGCAACGTGATCCCCGCCGCCATCGAAGCCGTCCGCGAACACGGCGGCCTGGTGATCGCGCAAGCCAACCCCCAGATGCCCTACACCTACGGCGATGCGCAGATCTACGAAAACGACATCGATTTCCTGATCGAGTGCGAAGAAGACCTCACCACCATCGAACCCGGACCCCTCGATGACACCAGCAAGCAAATCGGTGAACTCATCGCTACGCGAATCAACGACGGCTCCACGCTGCAACTGGGCATTGGTGCTGTGCCGGACGCGGTGGTGCAGTCCCTGCACGAGAAGAAGAACTTCCGGGTATGGACCGAGATGTTCTCCGACGGCGTCCTCGGTTTGCATAAGTCCGGATCCTTGGATCCGGACATCCCGCTCACCGCAAGTTTCATTTTCGGTTCCCGCGAGCTATACGACTGGCTGAACAAAAACAAAAAGGTGCGCATCATGCGAACCGAAGTCACGAACAACCCCGGCAACATCGAGCGCCAACCGCAAATGACATCCGTCAACGCCGCGCTGCAAGTGGACCTGTTCGATCAAGCCAACGCCAGCCGCATCAAAGGCAAGATCTATACCGGCTTCGGCGGCAGCACCGACTTCATCGTCGGCGCGCTGCATTCACGCGGCGGACAGTCCTTCATCGCGCTGCCGTCCTGGCATCCCAAGGCCGACGTGTCCACCATCGTGCCGCTGATCGACGAGCCGATCACCAGCTTCCAACACAGCGCGGTTGCAACGGAGCAAGGCATCGCCGATTGCTTCGGGCACACGCAAGCCGAGCAGGCCAAGAATCTGATCCACAAGGCGGCGCATCCGGATGCACGCGATC
>DASYOJ010000202.1:0-1600 GCA_036007925.1 Candidatus Nanopelagicales bacterium | reverse complement strand
TATGACCTCGCTGTGGTGAAGGTCGACCGCCAAGGTCTGCCTACGTTGGAGCTGGGTTCTTCCGATGATGTTCGCGTAGGTGACCTCGCTGTGGCCGTTGGTTCACCGCTAGGCCTGCAAGGCACCGTCACTTCCGGCATCATCAGCTCACTTGAGCGTCCGGTGACCGCCGGCGGTGGTGGTTCCACCTCCTTCATCAATGCGATTCAGACCGATGCCGCGATTAACCCGGGGAACTCCGGAGGACCGCTGGTCAACGGATCGGGCGAAGTGATCGGCGTGAACACCGCGATCGCTTCACTTGGTGCAGTCGGCGGTGCAGCCGGAAGCATTGGCCTGGGTTTCGCAATCCCGATCGATACCGCTGAGCGTGTTGTGAACGAGTTAATCAACACCGGCTCGTCGTCCACCCCCGTTATCGGGGTGCAACTGGACACCACGTTCTCCGGTCCTGGAGCAAGGGTCGCGGAAGTTACCCCCGGTTCGGGAGCTGACGAAGCGGGCATTCAAGACGGCGACGTCATCACGGCTATCAATGGCGATGTCATCGAGGAATCGACCGAGCTCATCGTCACGATTCGTTCTAACGCACCCGGTGACAGCGTTGACCTGACCGTCTTGCGTAATGGGCGTACTCAGGACGTCACTGTCACGCTGGCTGCGGCCGAATAGACCTTCAGCGGTGATGCCCCAGGTGTCAGCCGGGAACTGACGCTTCGGCTGAAACTGACACCCGAACAAGCGGCGCCGGGTGCTCGACCTCCTCCTCGAGCACCCGGCGCCGCTGCGTGTGAGTGGCGGGTAGGTCGTGCAGGCCGGGTAAGTCCTGCCCTGGTGATGCGAAAAGTTCGGCTTCTTGGCACTCTTGAGTCATGCCCCCGCTTTCAGGAGCCGTCGATCTCGCGCGCTCACGTATCGCCCAGGGCTTTCGCAGCATTGTTTCCGGTGATCCGGAGGGTTCGCCAGATTGGGTGCAGCAACTCTCCGATGGGATCGACGACGGCTACTTCGGGCCAGGCTCAGCCGCGTGGAAAGTTCACGGATCACTGCCCACCTTGGTGGGAGGTGTTCGGGCACTGCTCATGCAGGCGCTGCATCCGGGCGCGTTGGCGGGGGTGAGTGAGCACTCTCGATACGAGGCCGATCCTCTCGGCCGACTGGCGGGGACCACCCAGTGGCTGACCGTCGTCACCTTCGGCGACACCACGATGGCCGATCGCGAATGCGCGCGGGTGCGCGGCATGCACCGCAAAGTGCAAGGCACGTATCCGGTTGCCGGTGAACTGCGCCCGTACTCTGCGAACGATCCCGACCTGCTGCGGTGGGTGCACGTGGCTTTCACCGATTCGTTCCTGGCCACCCACCGAGTGTGGGGAGGACCGATCCCCGGTGGCGAAGACGCATACGTGCGCGAGTGGGCCAAAGCTGGGGAACTCGTCGGAGTGGAAAATCCACCGCGGTCGGTTGCCGAGTTGGATCAGCAGATTCGTGACTTCGGTCCCGATCTTCGCGGCGACGCAACTGCCTGGAAGACGGTTGATTTCATCCGCTCAGCACCGGTGCCCTTACCGGCGCGAGCGCCGTACAGCATCTTGTTCGC
>DASYOJ010000201.1:0-3117 GCA_036007925.1 Candidatus Nanopelagicales bacterium | reverse complement strand
TTGCTCATCCAAGCTGGCATCGGGTTCATCCAGCATCGTCATCGGTGCATCCTGCAACCAAATTCGGGCCACGTGGGTGCGCTGCCGTTCCCCACCGGAGAGTCGTCGCAAGGGAGCCGTGAGCAGATCGCTGAGCCCCAGCGCTTCGGCCAGGTCCTCCACAGCCAGGCTGCTCGGTGGGGCGTCGTTGGTTCTTCCTCCCCATGTGATTACCTCACGCACCGAGTAGTCCTGCGCACCGGGAGTGCTTTGGCCTAGCCACGCCCGCGCACGGGCAAGCCGGGCAGCCGAATAAGTGACCAACGGTTGCTCGTTGATGAAGATGCGTCCGGCCGTGGGTTGGATGATCCCGGCCATCAGGTCTAGCAAGGAGGACTTCCCCGAGCCGTTCGCCCCCACGATCGCCACCAGTTGTCCGGGGAGGACATCGGCGCTGACCCCAGCAACGCGCATCAGACCCGCTGACTGCAAGGTCAGCTCCTCCATACGCAGCGTTGTCATGGTCTTCGTCATCGGTTGGCCACCGATCGATCGCGGACCATGCGCCGCAACAACAACAAGAACACCGGGGCACCGACCAAAGCGGTGACCGCGCCAACCGGTATCTCCACCGGGGCAAGAACCACTCGAGCAATCAGGTCTGCAGCGGCAACGAGCGCCCCGCCAGCAAGGGCCGACGCCGGAAGCAGCACTGTGTTGCGCGGCCCAACCAACTGGCGCAGCGCATGCGGGACCACGAGCCCGACGAACGAGACCACCCCCACCACCGTGACTGCTGGGGCGACAAGCAACACCACTGCCAGCAAAGCAAGCGCATTGATCCGCCCCACCGGTAATCCCATCGCCTGCGCGGCAGCCCCGCCAAGGGACAGCGGATCCAGGCTGCGCACGAGCACAATCGCGATGACGAAGCCCGCGAGCAGGTAGGGCAAGACAGCGAGCACTGCGGACCAAGTTGCTAAGGCAAAAGACCCGTTCGCCCAAAAGGAGAATGATCGTCCGGCAGCTCGGTCAATGAAGGGTGTTGCGATCAACACGAGTGCCAGGGCCAGGAAACTCACCGCCACGCCACCGAGTAGAACCGCCGTGGAGTCTGTTCGTCCATCACGCGTAGCAATGGCGCGAACTACGGCAAGACCTCCGCCAGAGACCAACGCACCGATGCCGGCCAACGCCAAGGAGTTAAACGAGACGCCCAGCGCTGCTCCGATGCTCGCCCCCGCCGCCCCGGAGGCCGAGACCCCGATGATCGAGGGCGCCGCGAGGGGATTGTGGAACACCGCTTGCAAAAGCACCCCGGCGATCGCCAGACCGGCACCGACCAGCAGCGTGAGACCAAGGCGAGGAGCTCGAATCTCCCACACGATCTGCGGATCGAAAGATGCATAGCCGACTGCCAGGGACATCACTCCAATAACGACAACAGCTAGGGAACTTCCTCCGAAAACGATGATGAGTCGCGCAAGAGAGGGATGGGTGATCACGCTGCAGCCTCGGCGAACACTTCCTTCAGTCGATCGATCAGCGCCGGAGTTCGCGCGCCGAAGGACAGCAGCACTTGGTCATCCACCACGACAACCTGCTTGCTATCACCAGCGCGCGTCTGGGCCACTCCGGGAAGTTCCAAGAGCCCGTCAATGCCGCCCACGGAGTCAAGACCATCGGACATCACCAGCAAAACATCAGGGTCGGCTTCGACAATCGCTTCCGCGGTGAGCGGCACGAAGCCGTCATAGCCGAGTTCGGCTCCGACATCGACACCACCGGCTGCCTCGATCAGCGCATCGGCGCCTGTGTTCGCGCCGCCGAGGAGGTAGATCGAACTCGGGCCGCGCAGATAGAGGAAGGCCACTCGGGGTGGTGCCGTGTTGGCGGAATCTCCGGTCTGCGTGAGCGCGTCGCTGAGTTCTTGCGCTGAATCCGTGGGGGCCCCGATTGCTTGGGCGATGGTGTTCACCCTGGTCGCGATGTCAGCAAGCGACCACACAGATGGGACGTCCACGATGCGAGCACCCGCACTCGACAATGCCTCAATGGCCTCCGGCGGTCCTGTTAGATCGTCCACGAGCACCACATTGGGTTGCAGGCTCAACGCCTGCTCGATATCAATCTGATGGGCGCGGGTGACGGTAGGCACATCCTGTGTTGTTGAACTGGTCTCATCTTTGCCGACGAGTTGATCGCCGGCGCCGAGGAGATCAACGATTTCACCCGAGCCGACGGCGAGCGCCAGGACGCTCTGGGTGCTGTCTACCGGTGCAGCCGCATAGTCAACGAGCGGCAGCTGCGCTGTCTCAATGGTGACAGGCCAGGAAGCGCTGACGGATTCTTGGACCTGCGCACTACTTGTCTCTTGGACCGGGTCCGGTGCAGGTTGTGATGTCGGAGATGCGCATGCTGACAGGGCCAGGGCTACCGCACCCGCCGCCACCGTGATGTTTGAGATGCGCATTCGGTGAGTATGACCGAGCATGCTTCTGGCCTTTTCCGATACACCGTCGGGAACATGTCGACAGGGTGTTTCGCATAGCAGTGCTGAGGCCTTTCTACCGTCATCTCACCATGCCCAGGTCTCGAATGGCTCTTTCTCTCGCGAGCGCGATCCTTCTCGCGTTGCCACTCACGGCGCCCGCGGCCCTTGCGGACTCCTCGCGAGAAAAGCGCACGGGGGATTACGGCCAGCGAGTAATCGTGTCCAAGACCGAAGACTTGAATCCGACACGGCAACGAATCATCGTGCGCGGGCGTAACTTCGATCCGCGCGTGGGCATCTATGTCGGGTTGTGTGTTCAGCCGCCCAAGGGACGCAAGCCGACGCCCTGTGGCGGCGGGATCGATATGCAGGGCTCTACCGGATCATCCGCGTGGATTTCGTCTAATCCCCCGCCCTACGCACGCAGCTTGGTCACCCCCTTCAAGAAGAAGGGTCGCTTCCGGACGGCCATCACCGTTTCTTCGAAGATCGGTGATGTCGACTGCCGCCTCGTTAAATGTGCGATCGCTGTTCGAGCCGATCACCTTCGTTCCCGGGATCGATCACACGACGTGATCATCCCCGTTGACTTTCGTTAAGCCGCCGCCCGGCGGACCCGGGCACAGATGATGGAGGAAAGAGTA
>DASYOJ010000200.1:0-13616 GCA_036007925.1 Candidatus Nanopelagicales bacterium | reverse complement strand
GAAGTCGGCTACGAATCGGCCACTTTGGGTGCGTTGCAACCAGGCGAGGTGCGCACCGTGGCATTGAACGGGGTCTCGCCCCAAGCCAGCAGCGCTTTGGTGGCGATCACCACTCGGGAAGCGGACCGCAAGGGACGGTTGCGGATCGGCACAGGAACCGAAAAGACGAATAGCGCGGGGGTCAAGGTCCCCAAGCGCGGGGCTCGCACGGTGATGCGCACAGTCCCAGTCTCTGGTGGGGCGGTGCAGATTAAGGCTCCGAATAAGTCGGCGGTGCAGGTGCGGGTCGATGTGCTCGGCTACACCGTTGGTGCTGAACCGAACAAAGCCAAAGGTCTGCCGCCCACCGGCTTGCACAAGGGCCGATTCA
The DNA here is from genome assembly GCA_036007925.1 of Candidatus Nanopelagicales bacterium. Taxonomy (GTDB): domain Bacteria; phylum Actinomycetota; class Actinomycetes; order S36-B12; family S36-B12; genus S36-B12. The sequence continues at coordinate 13,246 of DASYOJ010000200.1, read as the reverse complement.
CGGCCGGTGAGGTGAAGGTCGTCAAGGTTCGCGGCGTGGGCCGGGTACCGAAGAAGAAAAAGAAGGTGACCGCGGTGATCTTGCGGGTCACAACCAAGGGTCGCGGGGAAGCCGGTCGCTTTGCGGCCTACCCGGTCGGTGGTGCGGACATCGGGAGTACGTCGGCTCCGGTACCGGTGGATGGGAAGCACTCGTCGTTGGTGGTAGCCGACATCGGGGAGAAGGGTTTGGTCGCGTTGGCGTCCTCAGCGAAGACCAGGGCCAATGTGAAGATCGTCGGCTACGTTCGCCGGTAGGTGCCGGGCATTAGCATCTTCGCCATGGCGTTTCGTGGCTCGTGGAAATCCAGCAAGGTCGTTACCCGCAAGGCTTGGGCGGTCCTGAAAGAAAACCCCTACCTCTTTGCGTTCCCGATCATCGGTGTGGTGCTTGCCATCATCCCCCTGGCGGCCTTCGGTATCCCGGCCCTGTATTTCGTGGAGTCCGATAACGATTGGGTGGCCATTCCCTTCGGGATCGCGTTGATGTTCGGCGTGCAGGCGGTGATCACCTTCCCGGCGGCCGGCTTGGTCTCTGCGGTGGACGAAGAGATGCACGGGCGCGACGCTTCGGTAGGTGCCGGGATGTCCGCGGCGTTTGCCCGCTTCGGTCCGCTTATCGCCTGGTCGGCGATCTTGACTGTGGTCTCGATCCTCATCAACCTCATACGCGGCAACGGTCAAGGTGGGCTGATCAGCAACCTGTTGCGTGGCGTCCTTGCTGCCGCCGCCGACATCATGTGGCAACTCATCACGTTCTTCGTGCTGCCGGTGATGATGATCGAGAAAGCCTCTCCCATCGACGCCATCAAGGCCTCAAGTGCCCTGTTCAAAAAGCAATGGGGAAATCAGTTGGCCGGCGGGGTTCGCATCGGCGGCCTCGCGTTGCTCCTGGTCGTCCTGCCCGGTGCGCTGATCCTCGGCGCGGGAGTGGGGATCCTGCTCGCTGGTACCACCACTGCGGCGATCATCGGAATCACCACCGCCGTGATCGGATTTTTGATTATCGTGCTCGGCGGCTTGATTATTAACGCCATGCGTGGCATCTACTCAGTAGCTTTGTACTACTACGCCAAGGACGGCGAGGTGCTCGGTGGATTCACCGGTGATGAGCTCCAGTCCTCGGTCCAGCTGAAGCAGTAGTCGGCCCTGCGTCACACCCGCTGCCTAGGATTCCCCGGTGATGGATCCTGCTGCACTCGTTCGCGACCTCAACCCCTCGCAGCAGGCTGCTGTTGAGCATCGGGGCGGTCCGCTGTTGATCGTCGCCGGTGCAGGCTCGGGCAAGACCCGGGTTCTCACCCGTCGCATCGCGCATCTGTTGGCGGCCGGCGACGCATCGCCTGGGGAAATCCTCGCGATCACGTTCACGAACAAGGCCGCGGCGGAGATGAAGGAGCGGGTGGCCGAGCTCATCGGCCCAGCGTCCCGAGCGATGCTGGTCTCCACCTTCCACAGTGCATGCGTGCGGATCCTGCGCAAGGAGGCCGGTCGGCTCGGCATGGCCACGAGTTTCAGTATTTACGATCAAGCCGATTCGCTGCGTTTGATGCAGATGGTGATCCGCGATCTTGACCTCGACCCCAAGCGCTACCCACCGCGGTCTTTCCTCGCCCAAGTCTCAGCCGCCAAGAACGAACTCATCGACCATGAGACGTACGCGGCTCAAGCGAGCAACCACATGGAAACCACCGTGGCTGAGGCCTATGCGGAGTATCAGCGGCGGTTGATTCGAGCCTCGGCTTTTGATTTCGACGATCTGATCGGCTCAACGGTCGCGTTATTCCGGCTCTTCCCAGATTTGGCCGAGCACTACCGGCGGCGCTTTCGGCACATCCTGGTGGACGAATACCAAGACACCAACCACGCCCAGTACTCACTCATTCGCGAACTCGTCGGGCCCAGCGATGGACAGCCGCCGCCAGGGAGTCTGTGCGTGGTGGGTGATGCCGACCAGTCGATCTACGCCTTTCGCGGCGCGACGATCCGCAACATCGAAGAGTTCGAACGAGACTTTCCCAACGCCACCACCATTTTGCTGGAGCAAAACTACCGATCAACTCAGAACATCCTCAGCGCCGCGAATGCGGTCATCGCGCACAACTCCGCGCGGCGCGAGAAGCGCCTGTGGACCGATGAGGGTTCCGGCGAACCGATCACCGGGTACGTGGCCGACGACGAACACGACGAAGCCTCCTTCATCTCCCAGGAGATCGACCGCCTGGTGGATGAGCATGGTTACCGCCCAGCAGACGTCGCCGTGTTCTATCGCACCAATGCGCAATCGCGTTCGGTCGAGGAAGTCTTCATCCGGATGGGAATGCCCTACAAGGTGGTCGGGGGCGTGCGCTTTTATGAGCGACGCGAAGTGCGCGACGCCCTTGCTTACCTGCGGGCAATCGCCAACCCTGGCGATGAGGTATCCCTACGACGCATCCTCAACGTGCCCAAACGTGGGATTGGTGAACGCGCCGAAACGGCGGTCGAGTCCTTCGCCGAGCGAGAGCGCCTTACCTTCGATGCTGCGTTGCAGCGCGCAGACGAAGTAACTGGACTAGCCGCCCGATCATTAAAATCAATTCAAGGATTTGTCACCATGATGGAGGACTTGCGCACGCTCGCCGAGTCCGGTGCTGACGCTCCTACGGTCTTACAAGCCGCGTTGGAGCAAAGCGGATACGTTGCTGAGTTGCAGGCCTCGCACGATCCGCAAGATGAAACGCGGGTGGAGAACTTGGCCGAACTGGAATCGGTGGCTCAGGAATTCGCCACCGCGAATGAGGACTCAACCCTTGTCGAGTTCCTTGAGCAGGTGTCCCTAGTCGCCGATTCCGATCAGATTCCCGACGATTCCGGCGGCGGCGGTGTGGTCACGTTGATGACACTGCACACCGCGAAGGGCCTGGAGTTTCCGGTTGTGTTTCTCACCGGAATGGAAGACGGGATCTTCCCGCACATCCGGTCGATGAGCGATCCCACCGAACTCGCCGAGGAACGACGCTTGGCCTATGTGGGCCTGACCCGCGCCCGGCAGCGCCTATATGTCTCGCGTTCGGTCACCCGCTCAGCGTGGGGAACCCCGGCGTACAACCCGGCATCGCGCTTCCTTGCAGAGATCCCCGAGGACTTGATCGAGTGGCGCCGGGAGGAGCCGATTTCCACGCCGATCGGTGCGGGTGGGTTTGGTTCGGCCCCATCTTCCTCCAGTGCATCCGTCAAACTCGGTGACCGGGTGGTCGGCAAGGGGCCAGTGGTCTCGCTGGAGGCCGGTGATCGGGTCACGCACAGCAAGTTCGGCCTCGGCACAGTGGTGAGTACCTCCGGGTCGGGGGATAAGTCCGACGCCACCATCGATTTCGGCTCGGCAGGAACGAAGCGTCTGCTTCTTCGCTACGCCCCGGTCGAGAAGCTCTAGTCCTCTTCGGCCGCCTTGATGACAGCGTCGGCCACGGCCGGTGCCACATCCTCGTCGAACACGCTCGGCACGATGTAGATCGGGGAAAGGGCTTCATCAGTGACCACGCCAGCGATCGCGTGCGCAGCCGCAACGAGCGCTTTGTTGGTGATCTTGTGGGCGCCGGCATCCAGCAGTCCGCGGAACAAGCCGGGAAAGGCGAGCACGTTGTTGATTTGATTCGGGTAGTCGCTGCGTCCGGTGGCCACGACGGCGGCGTACTTCGCGGCGATGACTGGATCGATCTCTGGATCGGGATTGGCGAGGGCGAACACGATCGCGCGATCGGCCATGCGTTCCACATCGGCACCGGCGATCAAGTTGGGCTGGCTGAGTCCGATGAAGACATCGGCGCCCTCCATCGCCTCGGGAATAGTCCCGGTGTGTCCGCGCGGGTTGGTGATTTCAGCTAACTGGGCACGGTCATCATCAAGCCCGGGACGATCCTTGTAGATCGGGCCCTTGGAATCGAACAAGATGATGTCGCGTACGCCGGAATCCATGAGCAATTTCGCCACAGCGGCACCCGCGGCACCGGCACCGATCATCACCACTCGTAGGTCTTCCATGTTCTTTTCGACCAGCCGAAGGGCGTTGATCAAGGCCGCCAAAACCACAACGGCGGTTCCGTGCTGATCGTCGTGGAAGACAGGGATGCTGAGCCGCTCACGGAGGCGGCGTTCGATCTCGAAACACCTCGGGGCGGAGATGTCCTCGAGGTTGATGCCACCGAAGCCAGGGGCAATCAGTTCGACGGTACGAACGATTTCATCAGTGTCTTTAGTGTCCAGACAGATGGGCCACGCGTCCACATTCGCAAAACGCTTGAATAAGGCAGCTTTGCCTTCCATCACCGGCATAGCGGCTTCCGGTCCGATATCGCCCAGTCCGAGAACTGCAGTGCCATCGGTCACGACGGCAACGGAGTTGCGCTTGATCGTCAAGTTGCGGGCATCGGCCGGGTTATCGCGGATGGCCAGACACACGCGGGCAACCCCGGGTGTGTAGGCGCGGGCAAGATCGGTGCGGTTGCGCAATGGAGCTTTGAGTTCGACTTTGATCTTTCCGCCGAGGTGGATGAGGAAGGTGGAGTCGCTGACCTTCTCCACGTGGCAGCCGTCGAGCTTGTCGAGTGCCGCGCGCACCAATTCCACGTGGCTGGCATCTCGGGTGGTGCACGACAGATCCAGCACGACCGATTCGTGTCCGGGATCCACGACATCAAGGCCGGTGATGACAGCCCCGGACATCGCTACCGCGCTGACGATCGCTCCCGAGGCATGCAGTTCAGGGGTTGCAACGAGACGGAACACATTCGAATAGCCGGGGCTTGCTGTCATGGCCGCACCCTAGACCCGATGCACCACCGGTGAAACCTTGATTCGCTCTCCTGTGAGGCGACTCACTCGAGGGCATTCACCGGTGGGGTGCCCTCGCGCATACGGGCAAACTCGAGGACTTGGTGACCGATCGTGGCTAGTTGTTCGCCGACAGCTGGATCGTTGGGGATTGCGTTGTCGTCGAATCGGGTGACCTGGCTGTTGACTGTTCCGCCCAGTGGAGTGGGCCAACCGCGCAGCGCGTGAACGGTTTGCCGAATCTGTGCCAACGTGCCCACCGTTGCTTGCCATCCGTGCGCAACCGAGATACAGCCGACGGCTCGTCCGTGCAAGTAAGCGGGATCTTCCCGAGCTAGGTCCTCGACGTAATCGAGAGCGTTTTTCACCATGCCGCTGATACCGCCGTGGTAGCCGGGGCTGGCGATGAGTAGGCCGTCTGCGGTTCGAACGGCATCGATGAGTGCCTGCGCCCCCGGGGCGCGCTCGTTGGTTTGGACGTCGTAGATGGGAAGAAGAAGATCGCGACCCACGAAGTAGGTGACCTCGGCGCCGTCGTCTTCGGCTGCGCGGGCGGCACACCGCAATGCCATTTCGGTGGTCGAGCCGGGCCGGGTACTGCCCCCGATAGCAACGATGCGCACCGGTTTGGTGGGCTGTGATGGGGGCATTCGGGGACTCCGGAAGCAGATGGCAGGTGAGGTGCAGCACAGTGCACATACACCCCTAACTGTACGCGCCCTGGGGGAGTAGGGTTCGGGTCGCGAGAGCCCGACGCGCTCGCGGTTCAACGAAGGAGGGCGTGCTATGGCTGGCCCGATTCGGGTAGTCGTCGCCAAGCCCGGGCTCGACGGGCACGATCGCGGCGCCAAAGTCATCGCCCGCGCGTTGCGCGATTCCGGAGTGGAAGTCATCTACACCGGCTTGCACCAAACACCCCAACAGGTCGTCGACGCGGCGCTATCAGAAGACGCGGACTTCATCGGCATGAGCATCCTGTCGGGCGCGCATATGACGTTGTTCGCGGAAGTCATGGACCTGCTGAAGGCCAATGAGGCCACCGACATCGTGGTGTTCGGCGGCGGCATCATCCCCGAGGGTGACATCCCGGGCCTTGAGCAGATGGGCGTCGCCCGGATTTTCACCCCCGGCACGCCCACCCAGGAAGTTGTCGATTGGGTGAAGGACAACGCCCCCGATCGAGCTGTGAAGTAGCCGACCACCGGCCCTTCGGCAGCGACGGGCCACCGATCAACGAGGAGAACTGTGGACCTGTACGAGTACCAGGCCAGGGACTTGTTCACCAAGCATCAGGTGCCAACCACCGCTGGCGCCGTGTGCGCCACGGCTGCTGAAGCCGAAGCCATTGCCGCGCAGATCGGTGGATCCGTGGTTGTGAAGGCGCAGGTCAAAACCGGCGGACGCGGCAAAGCTGGCGGGGTCAAGCTTGCGGAGGATCCAGCCGATGCCCGTGCCAAGGCCGACGCCATCTTGGGGATGGACATCAAGGGACACACGGTGCACCGGGTGCTCGTCGCCGAGGCCTCGGACATCGCCGAGGAGTACTACGTGTCCTTCCTGCTGGATCGGACAAACCGGTCCTTCTTGGCGATGGCCAGCGTGGAGGGTGGAGTCGAGATCGAGGAAGTGGCCGCCACCAATCCTGAGGCGTTGGTACGCATGCGGGTTGATGCCCTTGAGGGGGTTTCCCCTGCCTTGGCTCGGGAAATCGTTGATGCTGCGAACTTCCCCGAACCCATCCGAGGCCAGGTGGTCGACATTCTGGTTGATCTGTGGCGAACGCTCGTCGAAGAAGACGCCACGCTGGTGGAGGTCAACCCGCTGGTGCAAACACCCGACGGCACAGTCCTCGCACTCGATGGCAAGGTCACCCTCGACGGCAACGCGGCCTTCCGGCACCCCGACCACGAAGCCCTCATCGATACCGAGGGAACCGACCCCATTGAATTGCGCGCTGGTGAACTCGACTTGAACTACGTCAAACTTGACGGCTCAGTCGGCATCATCGGTAACGGAGCCGGCTTGGTGATGAGCACTCTCGACGTCGTGTCCTATGCCGGAGAGGAGTTCGGTGGTGTCGAGCCGGCGAACTTCCTTGATATCGGCGGTGGTGCTTCTGCCGAAGTGATGGCCAACGGATTGGACATCGTGCTCGGCGATCCGGGAGTGGAGGCGGTCTTCGTGAACGTCTTCGGTGGGATCACAGCCTGCGATGCTGTTGCCAACGGAATCGTCCAGGCGATGGGGATGCTCGCCGAGCGCGGGGAACCGGTCACCAAACCGATCGTGTGCCGGATAGATGGCAACAACGCCGAAGAAGGTCGGCGCATCTTGCAAGAAGCCGAGCACGATCTGATCGAACTCGTGGAAACCATGGACGACGCCGCCCGGCGGGTCGCCGAACTCGCAGCCGCTCGCTCGGCAGGAAAGTAGGTAGAAAGCACATGGCCATCTGGCTGGATTCCAACAGCAAGATCCTCGTCCAGGGCATGACCGGTTCCGAGGGCACCAAGCACACCCGTCGCATGGTGGCCAGCGGTGCACAGGTGGTGGCCGGCGTGACTCCCGGTAAGGCCGGGCAAGACGTAGACGGCATCCCGATTTTCAACGACGTCGCCACCGCGATGGAGCAAACCGGGGCGAACGTCTCGGTTGTGTTCGTGCCACCGAAGTTTGCCAAGGGTGCAGTAGAAGAAGCCGTCGACGCGTCGATTCCGCTGTGCGTGGTGATCACCGAAGGCATTCCCGTGCACGACACCGCGCAGTTCTTTCAGTACGCGCACAACGCCGGAACCACACGGATGATCGGCCCGAACTGCCCAGGCATCATCAGCCCCGGACAGTCCAACGCCGGCATCATCCCCGCGGACATCACTCGGCCCGGCCGCATCGGCTTGGTGTCCAAGTCCGGCACTTTGACCTACCAAATGATGTACGAGTTACGCGACATCGGCTTTTCCACCTGTGTAGGCATTGGTGGCGATCCGATCATCGGCACGACGCACATCGACTGCCTGGCTGCTTTTCAAGATGACCCGGAAACCGACGCCATCGTGATGATCGGTGAGATCGGCGGAGACGCTGAGGAGCGCGCGGCCGCCTTCATTGCCGAGAACGTCACCAAGCCGGTCGTCGGCTACGTCGCTGGATTTACCGCCCCCGAGGGCAAGACCATGGGTCACGCTGGGGCGATCGTGTCTGGTTCGGCGGGGACCGCCGCTGCTAAGCAGGAAGCTCTGGAAGCCGTGGGGGTCAAGGTCGGCCGTACCCCGAGCGCCACCGCCCGGCTGATGCGCGAGGTCATGGGCGGTTGAACCGCTCCCTTGCCAGTGGTGGCCGATAGGTGCCGGAAACCTGGACGCCGCTACTCATCGCAGCCGTCGCCTTCGCGATAGCGGTCTATGGCTTTTCCAAGACCGCCGGCCCGGTCTTTGGTGTGGTGGCCGGTCCGATCCTGGCGGTTGCCCTCGGCCCCACGGCAGCGGCTGGCTTCGCGGTACCGCTGTTGCTGCTCGGGGATGCGATGGGGTTGTTGTATTTCCGGCAGCACGCCGATTGGCCGGTGATGCGCCGCATCGTTCCAGGTGTCCTCCTCGGCTTTGTCTTAACCGCTTTGCTGTTCGCCTTCGCATCGCAATCCACGATCGCTCGGGTGATCGGTGCGCTGCTGCTGTTCTCTGTCGTGCTGGAAGTCCTGCGACGACGCAACCCGCAGGTGGAACAACGGCCAGAAGGTGGTGGTGAACGTCGGGTGGAGGCTGGTTTCTACGGTGCACTGACCGGGGTCACCACGTTGGCGGTGAACGCCGGCGGACCGGCCATGACCTTGTACCTGGTCAAGATGCGTGTCCCGATGTTGGCGTTCATGGGCACCAGCGTGTGGTTCTTCTTCATCTTGAACCTCGCCAAGTTGCCGTTCGTGATCCCACTTGGCTTGATCACCCGAGAATCCATCATCGCGAACCTGTGGTTCGCACCGGCCATGATCGCCGGCTCCTTGATCGGTATCGCGACCTTTCGCCGAATGAACCAAGTCTGGTTCGAGCGCATCGCTTTGGTGCTCAGTGCAGCTGCCAGTTTGTGGTTGGTCATCCGCGGCTAGCGTGGCGATGGCGTGTCCTTGCCTGTCTAGGTCACGTCCGGCTGGCAGTGTGGGAAGGTGAGTGCGCCTACGGTTGACCGGCACAGCGCACCAGTCCCCATTCAGCCTCTGCCGTGGCCGCTGAGGGTCCTCGCGGCTATCGGTCGGCTCGTCCTTCGGCTTCGCCGATTCCTTCGCCAACAGTGGCGTCGCCTTGCGGCACTAACCGAGAAAGTGGGTCGCTCTCCGGCGGCGGCAGGTCCGATAGCCGCACTATCGGTCTCGGTTGTGGGTCTGGCGATCATCGCGCTGCCGGTCGCTGGTGCCTGGTGGGGGGGAGTGGAACCACCAGGACCGTGGCACCAGGCCGCGGCGGTGACCGGCAGCGTGTGGGTGATGGCGCACGGGGTGCCCATCCGGCTGCTGGGCGTTGACTACTCGCTCATTCCGTGGGGGCTATTGCTCATCCCAGCGTGGTTGGGCCATCAGGCAGGTCGCTGGCTTGTTCGGATCGTGCGTCCCCGGAGGCTGATTACCGCCGGCGCGGCCTGGGGGATCGCGGTCACGACTGGTGCGGTGATCGTGGCGGCCGTGTCCGTTGTCGCTGATATCCCCGACGTGCAAACCAGCGCCCGCCGTGCGTTGATCGCTGCCGTGCTGGTGGGTGCGATTGCGGTCGGTTCGGGTGTGTGGCGGTCGAGCGATGTCGTGCGAGCCGCTACTGCCCGCATACCGGCGCTCATCACCGTCACTATCCGCGCTGCGGGAATAGCTGTGGCAGCTCTCCTGACGTTTGCCAGCGTGCTACTGCTCGTAGCGGTGGCGTCGTCGTTCGGGGAGATCGCGAATGTTTTCGGTGCGCTAGCGCCCACGGTCTTTGATTCGATCGTGCTGAGTGCGCTGAGTCTGGCGTACGTACCGACCATGATTATCTGGGCGCTGGCCTATCTACTCGGCGCTGGTGTGACGTTTGGTCCCGACGTGTTGTTCTCACCTTTCGTCCCGGCCGTTACGCCCGCCTCGTTGCCGGTGTTCCCTCCTTTGGCAGCGTTACCGGAAACAAGTGCTCCTTTGGTGTGGGCCTTTCCCGCCCTCACCGTGCTCGCCGGAGGCCTGGCCGGCTTAGCGGTCTCGCGTTTCGCGTTCCGTGAGGGCCCCTTGGTGCGCATTGCCCTGGGCGCATCGGCCTCGGTGCTCGCGGCCGGCGTGGTCTGGGTGCTGTTGGTGGCGGGAACAGGGTCCTTGGGCGATGGACGGCTCTTGGCGGTCGGGCCAGATCCGGCCCTGGGGGCGCTTTTGGCCGGAGTAGGTCTGGCCGTCGGCGCGTTGCCGACAAGCGTGCTGCGCGCCAAACGGCGGGCGCGCCGTTTGCAGCCGGTGGAACTCGAGAGCCAGGCAGCGAAACTCGATGAGTGAGTTGGATCCCCGCGAGCAAGTGCGAGGTGCCGCCGCGTGGTCCCTTCGCACGTTCCGTGTCAACCTGCTGGCTTTTCTCGCTCTCGCGGCCATCGTCACGGCGGTGCAGTTCCTGCAGCAGTTGAGTTTGCAGCCACTGAGCGATGTCGTGGATCAATGCGCGGACCCGCAAACACCGGGGCAGCAAGCGGCGTGCGCAAACGAGTTGGCCAGTGGAGTATTGACTTCCGGAGCGCTCACACTGGTATTAGCCATCGTGGCGATCATCGTGACTGTGGGTGTGATCCGTGGAGCCCTGCGAGCTACCCGCGGACAACTTGTGGGATTCGACGCGCTCCTTGATGGGCACAATCTTGGTCGCTATTTGCTCTTCCAACTTGTGTACGCGTTTTTGGCTGGTGTCGGTTTCCTGTTGCTCATCTTGCCGGGATTACTCGTCATCTTCTTCTTCCAACTGGGCCCGTATTACGTCCTGGATCGAGGTATGGGGGTGCGGGAAGCCATGACGGCTAGTGCTCGAGCGGTCCGTCGAAATTTTGCCCCCGCATTCTTGATGACCGTGCTCAACTCCTTGGTGCTCGTCCTAGGCGGACTGTTCTTCGGTCTCCTGACTTTGCTTACCTTGCCTATTGCATCGCTGTTCACTGCGTACCTGTATCGGGAATTCAACGACGAGCCGGTGGTCGGTTGACCCGCGTGCGTGCACACTAGGCTCACGACGTGGCAGCGGCTCGATTTGTCGTCCTCGCCTCTGGCGAAGGCACCCTTTTGCAAGCGCTGCTCGATTCACACCTCGGCCCGAGCGTTGTAGCCGTGGGATCCGATGTTCCCAACTCCGTGGCCGTGCAGCGGGCGGACCGGGCCAACATTGCGACATTCCTTGCGCCACTTGGGCAAGATCGCGAAGCGTGGGATCGCAACCTGCACCAGCAGCTTATGGACGCCAAACCCGATTGGGTGGTGTGTGCAGGTTTCATGCGTATTCTCGGGCCTACAGTTGTGGAGGGATTCGCCGGTCGCATCGTGAACTCGCATCCTTCTTTGCTACCAGCCTTTCCCGGTGCCCACGCGGTTCGTAGTGCCTTGGATTACGGGGTTCAGGTGACCGGTTGCACCGTGCATCTTGTCGACTCCGGAGTGGACACCGGGCCGGTCCTAGCGCAGCAGCCGGTGGCTGTGGAGAGCGATGACACCGAAGCCTCCCTGCACGAACGCATCAAGCAGATCGAACGTGTCCTGCTGGTCGATGTTTTGGAACGCCTTGTCGAAGACCGCGTGGTTATTTCAGGAAGGTCGGTGCGATTTCGATGAACGATCCGCAGCAACGCATACCGGTTCGGCGGGCGTTGGTGTCCGTCTACGACAAAACGGGTCTTGCAGAGTTGGCGCGCGGACTCCACCAGGCAGGTGTGGAGATCGTTTCAACAGGGAGCACCGCGAGCGTTATCGCCGATGCCGGAGTACCGGTAACTCCGGTGGGTGAGGTGACGGGCTTTCCTGAGGCACTTGATGGACGGGTCAAGACGTTGCACCCCGGTATCCACGGTGGCCTCTTGGCCGACTTGCGCAAAGACGACCACCGGCGCCAACTCGAGGATCTCGGAATCGCTCCTTTCGAATTGGTCGTGGTGAACCTGTATCCGTTCACCCAGACAGTCGCCTCGGGAGCCACGCCACACGAGTGCATCGAACAAATCGATATCGGTGGTCCGGCGATGGTGCGCGCCTCGGCGAAGAATTTCGCGAATGTAGCCGTCGTCGTTTCAGCTGAGAAATACCCGACTGTGCTGGAGGCGGTTGCAGGAGGTGGCTTCACCGAAGCCCAACGGGCCGAATTGGCGGCTGCGGCATTCGCCCACACCGCCACCTACGACATCTCGGTCGCCACGTGGATGGCAAGCGAAGCAGTCGACACAGATGAAGAGTTTCCACAGTGGCTGGGCGCTGCGTGGACCCGTGGGGACATTCTTCGGTACGGCGAGAATCCCCACCAAAGCGCTGCCGTATACATCGCACACACCCATGAACCCGGAATTGCTTCCGCCGAGCAACTACACGGCAAGCAGATGAGTTACAACAACTTTGTTGATGCGGATGCTGCTCGGCGCGCTGCTTTTGATTTCGTCGATCCAGCGGTCGCGATCATCAAGCACGCGAATCCATGCGGGTTGGCGGTCGGTATGGACGCCGAGGAGGCTTATCGGAAAGCGTTCGCCACCGACCCAGTATCGGCCTTCGGGGGAGTGGTGGCCGTCAACCGACCGGTTTCCCAGGAACTCGTCGAGGCCATGGCTGATGTATTCACCGAAGTGATCGTGGCTCCCGACTTCGACGACGACGCCCTTGCTTTGCTTCAGCTCAAAAAGAACGTGCGCATCTTGCGAGTGGCCGGCCCTCATCCAGGCCGACGGCAAGAAGGTCGCACGATCTCCGGAGGCATGCTGGTGCAGTCCATCGACGATGTCTCAGCGCCTGGGGATGAATCTGGAGCGTGGCAATGCGTTGCCGGAGATCCGGTAGACGCTGCGACGCTGCGGGATCTGCAGTTTGCGTGGACGGCGTGCCGTTCGGTTAAATCCAACGCGATTTTGTTGGCGAGAGAGGGCGCTGCCGTAGGTATTGGAATGGGTCAGGTGAACCGTGTCGATTCGGCTCGACTGGCGGTGGAACGGGCCGGTGAGCGAGCCGTGGGATCGGTGGCGGCTTCGGATGCGTTCTTCCCCTTTGCGGACGGCCTGCAGGTATTGATCGATGGTGGGATTCGCGCGGTGGTGCAGCCGGGGGGATCGGTGCGTGATGACGAGGTGATCGCCGCCGCCCACGAGGCAGGGATATCCATGTACGTCACCGGTACCCGGCACTTCTTTCACTGACCAGGCGCGCGGGCGCCACTTCAGCC
>DASYOJ010000199.1:0-2239 GCA_036007925.1 Candidatus Nanopelagicales bacterium | reverse complement strand
GCGAGGGAACTTACGAGCAACCCACGCGTGAAGGAAGTCATCGTGCTTCCACGGTAACCCGTCGGTCGCTACTGTGGGAGCAGGAGGTCGGTTATGGAAGAAGAAACCAAGGAGAAGTGGAAGAAGGGCGCGAAGATCGCCGGTCACGGTTTAGCGGATGTCGCCAACGTAGCCGGTCACATCGTCGCCGGCACCGCCAAAGGCGCCGCTGATGGCATTGAGTCGGTGGCCAGCCACCACCGTGACAAGGACGATGAGGAGACCGACTCCAAGCACGACTAGTCAACAGGTGGCGGAACCAGCGCGATTTTGCCCACGAAGTCCTTGGCCAGGAACCGCTCTTGAGCAGCGTCGATCTCTTCAAGCGGATAGGTAGCGGCCAGTAGCGGGCGCAGGCGCCTGGACTCGATGTGCTCGATCAGCGATGCGAAGACGCTCGGTGGGTGGAAGGTGCACCCGAACAGTGTGAGGTCCTTCAAATACAGATCCCGCAGGTCTAGATCAACGTGCGCGCCCGCGACCGCGCCGGATGTTGCGTAGCGCCCGCCGCGGCGAACCACCTCCAGCAGTTCGGGAAAGCGATCACCGCCCACCACGTCGATCACAACGTCCACCGAACTCACGCCTAGTTCGGTGACCAACTCGGCGCTTCGATCTAGTACCTGCTCAGCGCCGAGCGCCACGATCGCCTCGTGGTGTTGTTCGCTGGCCACGGCCACCACCGATGCTCCCCGCGCCACTGCCAGCTGAACCAGCGCGGAACCGACACCGCCGGATGCCCCGGTGATCAGCACGCGCTCTGCCCCGAGCCCCGAACGCTGGAGTAGACCTTCTGCTGTGGAATACGCGCACGGGAAAGTCGCGAGCTCGACATCGGACAGATCGCTGTCGATGGCGAACGCTTCGCTGGATCGGACAACTACGAACTGTGCGAAGGCGCCATCAATCTCAGAACCCAGCGTCACCTGATGCTCGAGCCCGTCGACAATCTCGGGTGCTTGCATGGTGCGAACCAGTACCCGCTCCCCGATGCGTGAAGTATCAACGCCCGTGCCCACCGCCACGATGCGCCCGCAGCAGTCGGCTCCTTGAATGCGCGGGAAGTGCAACTGCGTCCCCGACCACGATGTCTCGCCTGCTGATTCCTCGCGGGTGTACCACCCGATTCGGGTGTTGATGTCGGTGTTGTTCACCGAGGAAGCACCCACCGCGATGAGCACCTCATCTGTTCGCGGTGACGGAACCCGAACGTCGTTGCGGATGGCGAGACGATCGAAACCGCCGTGGCCGGTGAGCTGCACGGCCGTCATCCGCGCGGGAATGCTCACAAGCTCAGCCCGCTAACCGGTGCGGCGTTCGCGCAGCTGCTTCACGCCAACGATGATCACGGCGACGGAAACGCCGAGGATCACTGCCTCGATCAAACCGGCCTGCCCGCTGAGCAGCGCGAAGATGATTACCAACAAGCCGATGATGCCGGTACCGATGTAGGCATACGGGGTCCAACTCGGTTGCTCGGGCTTTTCTTCCATTCGGCGAGCCTACGGCACCGAATGCGCCGGCTGGCAGACTTACGGAGTGACCGGCGCCTTCTCGACTGCCACGATCATCGTCGGCCTCGTAGTTGCGGTGTGGGCGGCCGTGCACCTGATCATGGGTAGACCTGTCGGCCGGTACCTCCAGGGAGCCGAACTGCTTCTCGCAGCGATGTTCGTGGTGCTGGCGATCGGTGGGATCGTGCAAATGCTCGGAACGGATCGAGAATTCGCGCGTGCGGAATTCGTCGGCTACTTGCTCCTATCTCCTCTCATTCCTGTCGGTGCCTGGTGGTGGTCCAAGAACGACGAAACCCGCGCGGGCTCGGCGGTAGTACTCGTCGTCGGCCTGGTGATGCCGGTGCTCGTGGTTCGCATTCAGCAGGTGTGGGCCGGTGTCTGAGCGAGCAGTCAGGGCGACGAACCAGGGCTTCGGTCGAGTACTCGTTGTCATCTACGCGATCTTCGCGATCGGCGCTACCTCACGGTCTGCCATCCAGATTGTCGGTCGATTCGATGAAGCCCCGATTGCGTACTCGCTGTCGGCTTTCGCCGCCGTGGTATACGTCGTTGCCACGATAGCCCTCGCTCGGGGCAATAGGACCTCGCGCAAAGTTGCCTACGTTGCCGTGGGGATCGAGATGGCCGGCGTCCTCATCGTTGGAGCGCTCAGCGTGATCTTCCCGGAGGCGTTCCCACGGGCG